>NZ_JBWVBR010000014.1:0-128208 GCF_056629255.1 Pseudoalteromonas sp. NFXS53
TAGAAGCTAGAAGCTAGAAGCTAGAAGCTAGAAGCTAGAAGCTAGAAGCTAGAAGCTAGAAGCTAGAAGCTAGAAGCCATAACCTAGGCTAGGTAATTTCATGGCATTAAAAAAGCAGCTACGGCGCTGCTTTTATAATTTGGTAAGTTATTAAGAATTAGTTATTTAGTGCTAATCGTAGCTCTCTTGAGCGCTCTAGTTGGGCAAGCAAGTCTTTGGCAACCGGTTTGAACTTAGCGAGTTCAGTTTTCGGCAATGGTTCAGACTTAGGTAACTTCACTGTTTTCGGGTTGCGGTGGACCCCATTCACTAAAAACTCATAGTGTAAATGTGCACCAGTTACACGGCCTGTCGCCCCAACAGTACCAATTTTTTGGCCTTGTTTTACTTTCTGACCTGTTTTAACCATACGTTTATTCAGGTGCAGATATTTAGTGACATACTGATTGCCATGTTGGATGAACACATAGTTGCCATTGAGCCTATTGTATCCGGATTTAGTGACTTTACCATTACCAGCAGAAACAACTGGTGTACCAACACGTGCAGCGTAATCGATACCACGGTGAGCTGATACTCTACCCGTGACAGGGTGTTTACGGCGCGGATTAAAGTTAGAGCTGATATATTTAAAGTTTACAGGGGCACGTAAGAAGGCTTTACGCATACTGCGGCCTTCAGGTGTGTAGAAATTACCGTCGGTGTGACGAATTGCGCTAAAACGTTCACCCTGGTTAATAAACTCAGCGGCGATGATTTTACCATTGCCGATCAGCTCGCCATCGACATAATGGGTCTCGTAAACCAGAGAAAAGGTGTCGTCTTTGCGAATGTCATTGGCAAAGTCGATATCCCAACCAAAGATGTCTGCAAAGTTCATAATTTGACGTTCAGATAAGCCTGCCGAAATACCAGCCGTCCAGAAACTTGACTTAATTTTACCGCCAGCGCTTTGATTGACTGTTTCGATTTCTTTGCTGTGGATCGCTGTTTGGTATTTTTGTTCTTCATCTAAAGACACCAACAAGGTGTCAGTTTTCGAAAGTATATATTTAAGATGGGTTAACTCACCTTCGGCATTTTTTGCAAAACTCAACACTTCACCAGGGTGGATTTTAGTCAGTTTGCGTGTTTCAGCATTGGTGTTAACTAATTTATGTAAAGTCTGCGCTGAAAAGCCTGCACGTTTGAAAAGTACCGCAAGGCTATCGCCATGCTTTACTTCAAAGTCATTGAATTCAAGGGTATCAATTGTGGTTTTTTCTGGCGCTTGAACTTCTGCGGGGGCGCTTAAAGTTGTAAGTTGCTCTTCATTTTCAGAAACTTTTACGGGTAATTCGTAACGTTTGCCAACTTCGAGTGCTTTTTTGTCACTGTCTCTTGATGCAGTTGCCTTTTCTGACGGCCATAAAGCAATTATCAGCATGACAGAAATGCAGGTAAGAATAAGCAGTTTGTGTTTTTTAGGAAGCTTATGAACAACGTGAACCATAACGCGCCTTTTCTGCTGTCAAGATAAATCGGTAATAATATTGCAGGATATACGCAATAAAGCGTGAATACCAGTGTTTTGTGCATTTAAACTGATCTGAATATAGGCTAGAATCGTGCGATAAACTGTATATTTTGGAGCGACGAATGGTGGACTTTGAAACTGCATTAGCCGAGATTAAGCGCGGTGCAGAAGAGATTCTTATTGAAGATGAATTAAAGGAAAGATTGAAATCTGGTAAAAAGCTAAAAATTAAAGCGGGTTTCGATCCAACAGCACCAGATTTGCATTTAGGTCACACTGTTCTAATTAATAAAATGAAAACCTTCCAGGACTTAGGTCATGAGGTTATTTTCTTAATTGGTGATTTCACCGGTATGATTGGTGATCCAACGGGTAAAAACGTCACTCGTAAACCACTAACACGTGAAGACGTGTTAGCAAATGCTGAAACTTATAAAGAGCAAGTTTTCAAAATCCTAGATCCAGCAAAGACCACAGTGGCATTTAACTCTACTTGGATGGAACAGCTAGGTAGTGCAGGCATGATCAAACTAGCTGCACGCCAAACGGTTGCGCGTATGCTAGAGCGTGATGACTTTAAAAAGCGTTATGCTGGCGGTCAAGCGATTGCAATTCATGAATTCTTATATCCTTTAGTGCAAGGTTGGGATTCTGTAGCACTAGAAGCTGACGTAGAACTGGGTGGTACTGATCAGCGCTTTAATCTACTCATGGGTCGTGAGCTGCAAAAAGATGAAGGTCAAAAGCCACAAACAGTATTAATGATGCCATTATTAGAAGGTACAGATGGCGTTCAAAAAATGTCTAAGTCACTTGGTAACTACATTGGTATTACTGATGCACCAAACGACATGTTTGGTAAAGTCATGTCAATTTCAGATGAATTAATGTGGCGTTATTACGAGTTATTAAGCGCACTTTCAATTGAAGAAATTGAAGGCCTTAAGCAAGAGGTTGCAAATGGTCGTAACCCGCGTGACATTAAGATTGATTTTGCCAAAGAAATGATTGCACGCTTCCACAGTGAAGCTGATGCTGAAGCTGCACACCAAGATTTCATTAAGCGTTTCCAGAAAAAAGCTTTACCTGATGAGATCCCAGAAGTGACTATCACAATTGATGAAGATTCTACGATGATCTCTCAGCTGCTTAAAGAAGCAGGTCTTGTAGCTAGTACTTCAGAAGCCATGCGTATGATTAAGCAAGGCGCTGTTAAGTTAAACGGTGAAGAGAAAGTGACTGATAGTAAGCTTGTGATTGAGAAAGGCTCAACACAGATTTATCAAGTTGGTAAGCGTAAGTTTGCAAAAGTGACAGTAAGCTAAACACTCGTTATTTCAAATATTAAAAAGCTGGTTTTAACCCAGCTTTTTTTATGTCAGTTTTTCATGTTTATTTGTTTTAAGTATTTAAATAAAGAGCAACAAACCAATCTAAAAGCCATATCAGTGCGATTAAAGAGAAAGTAAACCACTTAATTCTTTCTAAAAATGTTAAACACTGCTTTATATCTTCAGGCTCAGGGTGACGTTCAGCGCCAATACGCATTTTCGCAAAGCGCTCACCTTGATATTTACACGGACCACCTAACTGGATAGATAGGTTTGCTGCAAATAGAGATAAGATCCAGCCAGTATTCGTTTGATAGCAGTGCCTTGCATAGTGTTTGAAGTAATGAAAAGTTTTCTTACCTTGTAAAAACAAGGCCAGTAAAAAGATAAAACCTCTGAGCGGTAAAAATTCAATATAAAAAATGGCTGTCTGCAGTGGTTTTATAAAAGCGTTATTAGGCGGCACGCGCTTGCGCCAAGCATGATCACATACCAGTAGTAATTTAAAAGAGAATGCAGCGAGCGGGCCGAGTAATAAATAAAAGAAAATCACAAGATAGTAGTGGCGAACCGTTCTTAAGGCAGTGCTATCTATGCAAGCTTTGGCAATGCCTATGCTTGATAACTCATTGACTTCACGGACTACGTTTTGTGCTAACAGTTGTCTCGCTGTTGCTTTTTGTTTTTGTTGCAGTAGCGCTGCTATGCGCTTAGCTCTTTGTAACACGCGGGTATCTAAACAAAAGTAGAGCGCTAATCCCCCGAGCCAAGCTGGGTAAAATGCAAACTGACTGATCAGTGCTGCAATAAGTACAATGGTAAAAATGGGGAGACAAAAGCCTAAGGTGCCGGCTACTTTTTGTAATGAGGCACTTCTCTCTGGTTTAAAGACACGAGTGCCTATGCGTTCAAAAATAAGCGAAAAGAAAGTAATTGGGTTGTAGCTATTAAGCAGCGGTAACGAGTGAGCCGCTGCTATCGCGCAGATAAAAATAATGAGGCTTTGAAAAGCCTCAAACTGCTGACCTTCTATCATTACAAGCTAGTGTTGTTTAGCTGCTCAAGTAGTTCAGTCACTAGTTTAGAAGAGTTTACAGAAGCAACTTCTAGGTATTCTTCAAAAGATTGTGGAGACTCTTTACCTGCAATATCAGATAGTGAGCGGATCACAACAAATGGCGTATTAAGAACATGACATGCCTGAGCAATTGCTGCACCTTCCATTTCTACAGCTAGCATTGATGGGAAATCTTGGCGCGTTTTGTCAATACGAACAGGATCACACATAAAAGAGTCACCAGTACAAATTAGACCGACCTTTGTTTGTGTGTCTTCAAGGATAGCAACACTCGCTTTTGCAGCGTCAATTAACGCAGCATGAGCCGCAAAGCCTGCAGGCATTTGTGGTACTTGACCAATCTCGTAGCCAAAAGCCGTCACATCAACATCGTGGTGGCGAACTTCGTCAGAAATAACCACATCACCGACATTTAATTCAGGATCAAAGCCGCCAGCAGAGCCGGTATTAATGACGCAGTCTGGGTTGAAATTATCAATTAAAAGCGTTGTCGCAACGGTTGCCGCCACTTTACCAATGCCAGATTGAACTAAAGTCACAGTATGCCCAGCAAGTTCGCCAGTATAAAAAGTGAAGCCGCCTTTAGTTAGTTCTTCTTTGTTTTGTAAAGCCTCACGCAAAATTGCAACTTCAGGCTCCATTGCACCGATAATACCTACTTTCATGATTTCTATTCCTCAAAAAATTTTCGCTAGTATAGCCTATCGCACTTTTATAAAAAACTTGTTCATATCAGTGTTGATATAAAGCTCTATCATCATAGTATTGATTGCAAAGCGTCCATTTAGAAAGAAAAAAGCCCTTTGAATATTCAAAGGGCTTTTGTGACATATGGAAGCTGTTAAATTTCAGCAAGCTGGGTTTGCGTTGAATGCGCCTTTGCTTGCGAAGGAGAAAGTACTGCTGGCTTTTCAGTACGTGTTCTGGGTTTGCGAACTGGTTGCGGTTGTTGACCAATTTTATACAAAATGGCGCTACGTACTTCATTGGCTTTATAGCCTGTTTTAACTTTCATACGAATATGCGGAATATTCGCTGACTCTAAAGCACCGGTTACAAACCAATCTTTTTGCGCTTTATGGCCGCTCTTGTTCGAATTATTGACAAGGTCGACAGCCGCAACAATGTTTAGTGTGGTTTTATCAATCAGCACGTAATCGAGTTGTTTATTTTTAGCTTTTGCCAAAGCAGCTCTGCGTGCTTTTTTTGACAAACCAGGCTTGCACTCGATTAAATCAATCAACTTAACACGGCTGACAATCTTAAATTTATCGCCAACAGCACGCTCTAGAAGACTTAGGAAAGTAGCTTCAACAGTGCTGAAGACAGATTCTTTTCGATTGAAAGGGTATGGATTGCCACCTGCATCGGTATATTTTGCAATGACGATCGACGCGCCAGCTACCAATGCAAAAACTAATAATAAAGCGAACTCCATATAACACTCCACAACAACAATTTGACTTTGGTGTTTATAAGCAAAGTTCTTGCCAATTGTGGAGTGAGAGCTGATTTAAGCTGAATAACCGCCAGCTAAGCCTTTGAATGCATAGGCGACAGCGTCATGAGCATGTAGAGATTCGTAGTGATTAATCTTGATATAGTAGTCGGCAAACCCTGCGTTTTCGAACAGTGCTTTAAGCTTTCTTGCCGCATCTTCACAAAACATTAGGTTTTGGCCGTTCAAACGAGCGAACTCTTGCTCATCTTCACGTTTTACAGCCGCTTGAACGGGGGTTTTAAGTTCATCTTCAACTAGGTTAACTAACCCTACAATGTCGAATTCTTGACAGTTATCATCAAGTTTAACCTTAATGTTAGAAATACTACGTTGCGAGTGCGGTGTTGCCAATACGCCCTCGGTAGTGCCAAGCCAAGCATGCACTTCTTCGTGAGAAATGTCCTTATCTTTAAACTTTGCTGCAAAAGCGTCTTGAATAAGTTGACGCGCTAACGCAGCAGAGCAAGGACAAGTTGAAGAGTAAGTTACATCCAATGCCAGCTCTATAGAAAACGTTTGGTTAATCAATGAGGCAGTAATGCTAACAGGGTAGCTTTTCCAACCTTGTTTTTTGCTTAGTAAAGAAGATCGACGTAGTGGTAATTCAAAGTTAATAACCACTTTTGCCGCATCGCTGATGTCTTGATGAGTCGTTACAAATTGGTCGAGCAGTTGTTTTAGTGTATTTGGTGAAAGGGCTTGCTCACAAGATAGCGTATCTAGGGCTAAGAATAAACGAGACATATGAATGCCTTTAGCATCTTCTTTATGCAGGTTTACAAATGCGTCTGCTTTTGCTGTTACAGGCTGTTCTGGCAAGCCTTTTGTTGCAAGCATTAAAGGTAGCTCGATGTTACCCATTCCTACCCAATCTAATTTACCGGTTTGAAGTGCATCGGCTGAATGAGCAATATCTGGCATTGTAGTCTGCATGTTAACCCTCTTTTTCACGACATTTTCGAGTCGCGCATATTACACTATTTAGCGCTTTAATGCGTATATGTTCGCATTATCAATTAGCGCGTTTATTGAGAACTGTTAATAACATTATACGTCTATTGTGGCTTTTTGGACTTTTAATGCTTTGGGATTAATCACTTGCTTGCGTATAATGAAACAGTTAACGGAGCAAATTGATTAATATGATAGATTCTTCATTTGGATCATGGCTAAAAGTCCTTGCCAATGTGATTAATAAGTACGGTGAAAAACAAGCTGGAGTGCTGTGTTATTGCCTGATATTACTCGCCTCACTAATTTTGTCGTGCATGTTCTACTATGTGGCGTTAGGCGAAATTGTCATTGTTGATGTATTGGCAATTATGTTTTTTGCCGCCGTTACTTCTCCTGCCTTATTGGTTATTTGCATTCAAGCACTCAAAGAACTTGAAGCCTCTAGAGCCTATTTAGATACCGCAACCCAACAAGAAAAGCTTTTAAATCAGAGTTTAAAAGACAATATTACCCGGCTAAATAGTGAAATTGACGAACGTAAAATCGCTTTACATGCCAAGCATCGAGCCATTGAAGAATTACGCCGTGAAATCGCTGAACGTAAAAAAACACAGCAAGAACTTGCGCAGCAAAGTATGTTATTGCGCTCGATTGTCGATTCTTCTCCTGATTTATTCTACTACCGTGACGAGCAAGGCATTTTTGCCGGCTGCAACAAGATGTTTGAAAAAGTCATGGGTAAGCATAGCGACGAGCTTATCGGCAAAAGTGTTTTTGACATTTACCCTGAAAGTTACATTCCTGAAGTGCTTAAAACAGACGAGCAAGTTGCGAAAACGCATCAAGCGCTCACGCTTGATGTTGAGTACCCTGTCAATGACGAAAACCGTTGGTTTGAGATGCGCAAGTTGCCATTTATTAATGAGCAGGGCGAGTATATTGGTTTGCTTGCGTTTGGCCGTGATATTACTTCGCGTAAAGAGGCTGAGCAGGAGCTTGAAACAGCCTATAAAGATAAAGGTAAGTTTATTGCTACCTTAAGCCATGAGCTTCGCACACCGCTTAATGGCATTGTTGGCTTAACCCGCATGATGCTAGACACAGAGCTGAGCAAACAACAAAAAAGCTGGTGTAATACCATTTTCTCAAGTGCAGAAACGCTTGGTAATATTTTCAATGACATAATAGATCTTGATAAAATAGATAGAGAACAGTTGGATATAGCTGCCGACAGTATCAATGTCTCAGATTTTATTAATGATGTGGTGAATTTTGCTGGGCTTATTGCAGAGCAAAAGGGGTTAGAGTTCAATATTAACAGGCAAGGGATCTTAGATGTCTACGCTTTATTAGACCCAACGCGCTTAAGACAAGTGCTTTGGAATTTAATTAACAATGCCGTGAAATTCACCCATAGAGGTAGTGTGACACTAGAGTGTAAGCGTGAAAATCGCGATGGCGAAGTGTGGCTCGTTATGAGCATTACAGACACAGGCTCAGGTATTGCACAAGATCAACTCGCTCGAATTTTCGAAATGTATTACAAGGCACCAAGTGCAAACGGTTCGAATGCCATAGGTTCAGGCATTGGGCTAGCAGTGACTAAAGCGCTTGTTGAGGCTATGCAGGGCAGTATTCAAGTGAGTAGTATTGTTGGTCAAGGAAGTCGCTTTGAGGTTGAAATTCCACTAACCCTGACCGCTGCGCCAAAAGAGCAAAGCTATGCCGGTCGTAGTCTTTATATTCTGTTAGTTGAAGATGTGCCTTTGAATGCAGAAATCGCGACCAACCTACTAGAGCAGCGAGGACATGAAGTCATTTGGGCCGAAACCGGTGAAGACGCTCTTTCGTTTGTTGCTACTGAAGATGATCTAGATTTAGTCTTACTCGATATGCAGTTGCCAGATATCAACGGTGATGAAGTCGCTCGGGAGATTAGAGCAGATAGCCATTTTGATAAATTACCTATCGTCGCCTTAACAGCTAATGTTCGTAGTGCAGAAGAAGAACTAGAAGGGATCAGCATTCAAGGCGCACTAGCGAAGCCAATCAACACCATTAAACTTGATAAAATGCTTGCAGAGTTATTTGGTATTAACGCCAGAGCGACTAAACCTAAAATCATAGAAACCAAAGCCAATTGTGCTGATAAACAAGCTGAGTTCACCTTGTTGGAAATGGAAACTATCTGTGATTTTATCGACTCAATGGGTGTCGAAGCGTTTAAACGAAGTTCAGATCTATTTGCTAAGTTAAGCCCTAAGTATTGTGAAGAATTACAGCAATCTATTGATAACAGTGACTTCGATGAATACAGTTCTGTGGCTCATAAACTTAAAGGCGCATCTGGTTCAGTTGGTTTAAAGCAAGTTCAAGAGCATGCTAAAAGGATGGAAAAAGAAGTGGCTGAAGTTGGACCTGAAGTTGCTCAAACCTGGTTAGATGAATTATATGATTTGCTTGAAGCTGGACAGAAAGAGCTTAAAACGGTTGTTGATGGTTGGAGCGGGTAACAGCTAAAGAGTAAGTTAGCATAGTATGAGTGAGGGCTTCATATTGAGGTTATTCAAAATACTTTTGAGCCCTCAGTTTAGAAATGATACTTTGAAATAATGAGTTTTAGTCATTAAAAAAGGGCCAACAGGCCCTTTTTTGTAAGCATAAGCTAGTAAAATTGATTAGCTATCAATCTTACCGATGAAGCGGTAACCTTCACCGTGAATTGTGCTAATTAGCTCAGAAGTGTTTGTATCACTCTCAAAGTGCTTACGTATACGACGAATCGTTACGTCAACTGTTCTGTCATTTGCGCGAAGTTCACGACCAGTCATATGCTTAATCAATTGCTCACGGCTGAAAATACGGCCCGGTGAATCAAGCATTAAACGTAAAGCACGGTACTCGCCTTTAGGTAATCGCTTAGCTTCACCTGCAGGAGACGTTAAACAACGGCTATTCTCATCAAGCTCCCAACCGTTGA
Organism: Pseudoalteromonas sp. NFXS53; assembly: GCF_056629255.1. Classification (NCBI taxonomy): domain Bacteria; kingdom Pseudomonadati; phylum Pseudomonadota; class Gammaproteobacteria; order Alteromonadales; family Pseudoalteromonadaceae; genus Pseudoalteromonas; species Pseudoalteromonas sp. NFXS53. Next base: position 9,361 of record NZ_JBWVBR010000014.1, read on the forward strand.
ACGTAATTACACCACTGCTTTCAACAGATGCATCTTCAGGGCTGTTGCCTGTACGAGAGATTAAGTTACGAGCACGAATAGTCAGCTCTCTTGGGTTGAAAGGTTTTGTGATGTAATCATCAGCACCAATTTCTAAACCAAGAATACGGTCAACATCATTGTCGCGGCCAGTTAAGAAAATTAAGCCAACGTTTTTCTTCTGACGAAGTTCGCGAGCTAAGATTAAGCCATTCTTGCCTGGTAAGTTAATGTCCATAATAACCAGGTTGACATCATCATGAGTCGTTAGCTTGTCGTGCATATCATCGCCATCAATGGCTTCAATTACTTTGTAACCTTCTGCCTCAAATAAACTAACGAGGTTCAAGCGAGTTACGTCTTCATCCTCAACAATCAGAATGACTGGCGTTTGCATTATCATTTAACCTTTTAGGAATATGTTATTTACATTTTACTCGGTACTAGAAGAAAAAACCGAATATTTAAGATTATAGGAGTATATCTAAATGTTAACAAGTAAAATCAGTTAGGGTGAAACTTTGCTACGGCGAGTAACCGAGAAAGTACTTTAAAGTTATGTTTTGCAATCTGTTGCTTATTAACATAAAGCCTGATTTTATTGCCCTCCTGAACAAGCGCCGCCATTCCTTCATTATCTAAAAAACTGAGGTTATCACTAACCATTAACATATCTAGGGGCGTATTCTTGTCATAAGAAGACAGTATATCATTGCCAAGAGCTCCATCAAAGTATGTGATTTCACATTGACTGGAAAGTTCCAAAATAGCGGTGTTTTTTTCTACTTTTTTTATGCTAATTGGTAAACCTTTAACTTTCAGACTTTTATTTTTAGTGAGTATTGCGCCGGGTCCTGATTTCAGATCATAAAAACAAAAACGGATGCCGCTATCGCCCATTGATGGAAATTCAATAAAATTTGCCATTTGATATAAGAAAGCAGAGCGAATTTGTTCCGGTGTTTTGGCCATAACACCGAAAGAGCAAATTAACAGAAAGCAGGTTAACCAAAACTTCATGATGTTAATTCGCCTAATGGTAAAGAAATAACAAATCGAGTGCCATCGCTATAGTCTTCGTCTAGAGTAATAGAGCCATCTAAAGCCTGGGTGACTAGGTTGTAAACTAAGTGCATACCTAGACCACTGCCACCTTCACCTCGTTTGGTTGTTACAAATGGATCGAAGATTCTTTTTTTGATAGAAGTTGGTACGCCACTACCATTATCCACATAAGTAATTTCTAGGTTGCTTCCCTTGCTTTTAGCGCCAATTTTTATTTGATTATTCTGCTCATCTTCAAAACCATGAATAAGAGAATTCGATATAAGTTGTTCGAATATTTGCTGAAGAGGGCCTGTCTTACTCGAAATAGTTAAATTTTCAGGTAGGCTTAATTCAATCTCTGGTGACTTTATAGAAATCTCAGCATTCATTGCCATTAAGATATTACTTAGCAAAGACTTCACGTTAACGTCGGCGCTAATTTCAGTATCTTGACTCACTGCCACACGCTTAAAGTTAGAGATAAGATCAGCGGCACGGTTTAAATTTCGATAGATAAGGTCAAGGTTTTCAACCCCATCGTTAATAAATCTTTCTAGTTGTTTCGATGTAAGCGTCTTTTGCTCAAAGGCAGCTTGTATATCAGCAAGCTTATCTCTTAAAAGTGTTGAACCAGTGACGCCAAGGCCAATTGGCGTATTAACTTCATGGGCAACCCCTGCAACCATTTGACCCAAAGATGCCATTTTTTCACTTTCTACAATCTGGTTTTGGTATTGATGCATGCGCTCTAGGGTATTAAGCAATTCTTGGTTTGCTTCACGAAGCGCGATAGTCCTTTGGTTTACTTTTTCTTCTAAGCTTTGGTTTAATTGATTAATCTCTTGCTTATCAGCCTCGTGACGTTCAATTTGGTTTTGTGTACGTGAAAGCATGATATTGAGGTTGTTTGAAAGAGTATTTAACTCTTCAATGTGACTGCTCGATGCTCGCGTGCTGTAATTATGGTTTTTTGATACATCCTGCAGTAATAAAGATAAATCTTCGATTGGCGCGGCTATGCGCTTTTGAATACTACGAGCAACGAGAAGTACCAATAATAAGACGAATAAAGTCAGTAAAATATCAACTAAGATTTTATTGTTGATGTACTTATTCAGTCTCTCAAGAGAGCCTCTTATATATACATAACCCTCAATTTTTCCTTCATACTCAACAGGTTTTATTAGCTCTATATGATCGTCAGTGATACGAGGTATTTTGAGATCATCAATGCTACCCACCTTCAATGGTACGGGAGGTGTTTTGCTGGCGTTATAGCTGGTAAAGAAAACGGGCTTTTTAGTGACGTCATCTATGTCATAAATATGTATGTTTTTGACAAGCTCAACTTTACTAAATGACTTTAAACGTTTTTCTTCAGTTTTTCTGTCTTCGAAAATCAGCGTGATCTGCGCATTAAAAGCAATGATATCGGCTATCATGTCAAGCTTATTAATGAGCAGCTGCTTTTGTTCTTTTACATCTAGGTAGGTTGAGATAGAAATCGATAGCGATAAGCACAGCGCTGTTACGAGCATAACTGCACTGATCAATACCTTTCTAATGCTTGTTTTTGTTATTTGTTTAGCCATTCGCTAGCCTTTGCAACCTACATGCTTACCAATATGGTTTGAGTAGTAGACATAAACTTCAAATTTTTGAAATGTTTACAAAAATAAAACGTTATTTATAACTTTAATAAACTTAGTGTAGCAAAGGGAAAAAATAAAAATAACTAAAAATTGCGATGGAGCTTATGCTATTTTTCTCTAAGTTTGAATTAATTCATTCTTTGTTCTTAGAAATGAAAGTTAGGTTATTTGGTTTAAAAAAATAGTCTGGCAACTTAGGGGTGTTTTGAGTAAGGGCCACTGAGCGTTAATAAAGCTGAATGACCCATTAAGTAAAGCGGTTAGGGTTTTAGTGCGTGGTACACCGCAAATTTATTATTTTTCGCAATGGTTTCATATTCGCCAAACTGTGTTTCTAAGATTGGCTGATATTTTAAGAAGCTATTAGCAACTATGGTGAGCTTGCCTTTGGGTTTTAAGAATTGCTTAGAAAGCGCTAAAAAGTCTTCAGCAATTTGGTAATCTGTTGAAATGCCAGTATGGAATGGCGGGTTACTGATGATTAGATCAAATTGACCAGACACAGCTTGCATACCATCACTCAAAATCACATTGCCTTCGAGGTTGTTTAGCTTTAGCGTCTGTTCGGTAGCATATACAGCTAACGCGCTGACATCTAAACAGTTCAGTCTCAATTCTGGTGTTTTTAGCCCTAGGTAAGTGGCGATAATGCCTGCACCACAGCCAAAATCTAGCACCTTGCCTTTGTACGGCACGGCAATTTGCTCGAGTAACAGACGAGTACCATCATCCAATTTACCATGATTGAAAACGCCAGGCACGCTTGCTACTTCAAAGCTTTGGTCGTTCACACTTACAGTGAATGCAGTTTGGTAGCTGCTGATATCAAAACGCTCTAATAAAGTTAAATCAGCAAATTCAAACAATACGCAGTGTTTCGCGCTTTCTAATTTATAAAATTCACCTGCAAAAGGTTTGAACTGCTTTTCAGCAGATTTAACGCCCCCTTTGTTGTCGCCAACAATTAAAACACGTGTTTTAGGTGAAGCGATGGCTCGGATATTATCAAGCATCATTAATGCTTCAGGCTTTGATTTCGGGTAGTAATAGATAACTAAATCGAGCTCTTCGAGAACAGGCAAACTATGACCAACATGACTAGTTATGCCTTTGTGTTTTTGTGAGTCTTGATGATCAGCCACGTTGTAGCTAAAAGCGTGAATATCGCTATTTGGGTTTAATTGCTTTAACTCGCGAAGAAAGCCGTCGCGCATGGTGTTAATCACTAAAATGCGTTTGCCTGTCAGTTCTTCTTCGTTACGAAGAAGCAATAAACTTGGGTTTGCTAATCGACTCATAAATACTCTATTTAAAATCTCTACTTTAATTTTGCGAAAAGGCAAAATTATACTAATCCTGTTCATTAAGAATTACTGAGGATAGGTATTAACCTAATACCATTAAGATAAAAGAGCCATCAGGCTCTTTTATCTAACTAAACATTAATCCTAAAAATTAGAATTTACTTTTAGTTGCTACGTTTGAACATTAAATCCCAAACGCCGTGACCTAGACGATGGCCGCGTTGCTCAAACTTAGTCAGTGGACGATTGTCTGGGCGAGGCACATAATCTTGTGTCTCAGAGATATTTTCGTAATCAGGTGCTGCAGTCATTACTTCTAGCATATGCTCTGCGTAGTTTTCCCAGTCAGTTGCCATGTGGAACACGCCGCCAATTTTTAGCTTTTGGCGAAGGCTTTCAACAAACTCTGGCTGCACAATACGGCGCTTGTGGTGGCGCTTCTTGTGCCAAGGATCAGGGAAGAATAACTGCATGGTTGTTAGGCTACCATCAGCGATGCAATCAGCAAGTACTTCAACAGCGTCATGTTCAAATACGCGCAGGTTCGTTAAACCCGCTTCGTCGGCTTCCATTAAGCAGGCTCCAACACCTGGGCGGTGCACTTCAATACCAATGAAGTTTAAATGCGGCGCGTTCTTAGCCATTTCAACTAACGATTTACCCATGCCAAAACCGATTTCAAGTACGACATCGTTGTCGTTGCCGAATACTTGAGAGAAATCTAGTAAGCCTTGGCTATGCTCTAAGCCCATACTTGACCAACATTTTTCAATGGCAGCAGCTTGCCCTTTTGTTAAACGGCCTTCGCGCTTTACAAAACTACGGACTTTGCGGATGTATTTACCTTCATTTAGAGCTTCTTCTAAATTGGCTTTACTCGATTCGTTCATAATCAATTCTGTGCTGTAAAAATGGGCGCATATTATCCCTGTTCCACGGCCGAAGTACAATACTTGACTGGATATAAAAGGCCTCTACACTGTGCGCCGAGTAAAGTAATCATAGTCGTGGTGATATGCAGGTTTCAAAACAGCAAGCCAAATGGTTTGCCGAGCAAGTAGTAGAGTGGTACCACCTTCATGGTAGAAAGACCTTACCTTGGCAATTGGGCAAAACGCCTTACAAGGTATGGGTGTCGGAAGTGATGTTGCAGCAAACACAAGTTGTTACTGTGATCCCTTATTTTGAGCGTTTTATGGCGCGTTTTCCGACGATTGTCGATTTAGCTGATGCACCAGAAGATGAAGTGCTGCATCATTGGACTGGGCTCGGTTATTACGCCCGAGCACGTAATTTACATAAAACAGCAAAAATTGTGCGTGACCAATATGCGGGTAAGTTTCCTGAAACTTTTGAACAAGTTCTCGATTTACCTGGTATAGGCCGCTCGACTGCAGGCGCGATTTTGTCGCTTTCACTAGGTCAGCCGCATCCGATTTTAGATGGTAATGTAAAGCGTGTCCTAGCTCGATTCTTTATGGTTGAAGGCTGGTATGGGGTTAAAAAAGTAGAAAACTTACTTTGGTCCTTAAGCGATACCATCACGCCAAAAGACAATGTCACTGAGTTTAACCAAGCCATGATGGATTTAGGCGCTAGCCTTTGTTCACGTAGTAATTTTAACTGCGAAGCGTGTCCGTTAGTAAGCCAGTGCCAAGCTTATGCAAACAACCAAGTTAAAGCCTTCCCTAACTCTAAACCGAAGAAAGAAAAACCAAAAAAGCAGGCGTATCATTTGATAATTAACGCAGATAACAAGGTGCTAATGGAAAAGCGTCCAAGCTCGGGCATTTGGGGCGGTTTGTTTGGCTTCTTTGAGTTTGAGTCATTACAAGAAGTTGAGGCCTTTATTGCTCAGCAGGGTTTAAAAGGAAAAGTACAATCTCTAGAATCATTTGTGCATATTTTTACTCACTTTGAACTGACGATACATCCGCAAATTTTAAAGTTAGATTCTATTCCAGATTGTGTTCACGACAATCCGCTTATTTGGTTTGATTTAGCAGAACATCCAGAAGTTGGGCTTGCAGCACCAACGAAAAAGTTAGTTAAACTCCTAGGCACAATGGGGTAGACTAACGTCATTAATCGAGCATTTAATTAGGTGATGAACTATGGCACGCACAGTGTTTTGTCAGAAATTACAAAAAGAGGCTGAAGGCCTTGCTTTTCAACTTTATCCTGGTGAAGTGGGTGAAAAGATTTTCAATAATATCTCTAAAGAAGCTTGGCAACAGTGGCAGCATAAGCAAACTATGCTGATCAATGAAAAGCACCTAAACATGATGGACCCAGATCACCGTCAGTTGCTTGAAGAGCAAATGGTTGGTTTCTTATTTGAGGGTAAAGAAGTAGAAATCGAAGGCTATCGTCCACCTGAGAAATAATCTTTTTAATCTTTATCTAAATTTAAAAAGCCCCGCAAACTTGAGTGTGCGGGGCTTTTTATTTGTTTCTTATTTTCGGGGCTATTTGCTATTAGTGAAGAATACGTGCTCTGATAGTACCTTCAACTGCGCTAAGCTCTTTCAGTGCCACTTCAGAATGGTCGGTATCTACATCAATAACAACATAACCAATTTTGTCGTCGGTTTGTAGGTACTGAGCTGCAATGTTGATGCCGTGCTGAGCAAATGCTTGGTTAATTTGTGTAAGTACACCTGGTCGGTTGACGTGAACGTGTAACAAACGGCTTCGATTCGCAAGCTCAGGTAGCGATACTTCAGGGAAGTTTACCGCGCTTAGTGTAGAGCCGTTATCTGAGTATTTAGCCAGTTTACCTGCGACTTCAATACCAATGTTTTCTTGCGCTTCTTGTGTCGAACCACCAACGTGTGGCGTTAAGATCACGTTATCAAATTCGCGCAGTGGAGAAACAAACTCTTCATCGTTAGATTTTGGTTCTACGGGGAATACGTCGATTGCAGCACCAGCTAGCTTTTTATCTCTTAGAGATTCTGATAGTGCATCAATATCGACCACTGTACCGCGAGAAGCATTAATTAAAATCGCACCTTGCTTCATCACTTCAAGCTCAGCCATACCAATAAGGTTTTTAGTCGATGGTGTTTCTGGTACGTGCAAACTTACCACATCGGCGCGCTGTAAAAGTTGCGTTAGGTTTTGAATTTGTTGAGCATTACCTAAAGTGAGTTTGTCTTCAATGTCGTAAAATTCAACTTTCATACCGATGTTTTCGGCCATAATGCCAAGTTGAGTGCCGATGTGACCGTAACCGATAATACCTAAGGTTTTACCTCGGGCTTCATAAGAGCCAATAGCTGATTTGAACCACTCACCACGGTGAGCCATAGCATTACGCTGTGGAATGCCACGAAGTAATAAAAGAATTTCACCTAGTACGAGCTCTGCAACTGAACGTGTATTTGAGAATGGCGCGTTAAATACCGCAATACCACGCTCTTTAGTCGCTTGCAGGTCAACTTGGTTTGTACCAATACAAAAGCAGCCTACCGCAACCAGTTTTTCTGCTGCATCAATAACGCGTTGGTTTAAGTGAGTACGCGAGCGAATACCCACAAAGTGAACGTCTGAAATACGTTCAATGAGTTCATCTTCAGGTAAGGAAGTCTTAACATAATCAATGTTGCTATACCCATTGCGCTTTAGGGTTTCAACTGCGCTTTGGTGTACGCCCTCTAACAACAGTATTTTGATCTTTTCTTTTGCTAAAGAAACCTTACTCATGACTCATTCCTATTTTACAATTTTAGGACCTTCTGGTGTCCCTGTGATAACGATGTCTGCGCCGCGCTCAGCAAATAAGCCGTTGGTAACTACGCCGACGATTTGGTTAATTTGTTGTTCAAGCTGCTTTGCATCGTTGATCTCTAAACCGTGAACATCCAAGATCACATTACCGTTGTCAGTGATCACGCCCTGACGGTAAACTGGATCGCCACCTAGTTTAAGCAGTTCTCTTGCCACATAACTGCGTGCCATAGGGAGCACTTCAACTGGTAGTGGGAATGCACCCAAAGTCTCTACATGTTTGGTGTTATCAACAATACAAATAAATTTATCAGCTACTGCTGCTACGATTTTTTCACGGGTTAATGCTGCGCCGCCGCCTTTGATCATGTCATTATGTGCATTGATCTCATCAGCACCATCAACATACACGTCTAGCTTAGCCACATCATTTAACTCGTAAACTTCAATGCCTAGTGCTTTTAACTTTTCAGTAGAAGCTTCTGAGCTAGATACTGCGCCTTTAATGTCATCTTTAATGCTGCCTAACGCATCAATAAAATGATTTACCGTAGAGCCTGTACCAACACCTACAATCGTGCCTTCTTCTACAAACTCTAGTGCAGCCCACGCCGCTGCTTTTTTCATTTCGTCTTGAGTCATTTCAGTTCCAAGGTTGTTGTCAAAAGTTGTCAACGCAAGTATACCGAAATCGTAGGCAAAGTGACGTGTTTTAAGCGTTTAACGTTGAAGTTTTACCACTGGTAAAACTTCGTCGGTGTTAAAATCTGCTGTAAAGGCACATCCCATGCTTCTATTGGTAAGCTTTCTACTTTCTGACAATCATGAGCAAGGCCAATTAACTTAGGCTTTTCACGTTGTTCAGCATAGTGCTTTGCCAATGTTCTATCGTAGTAGCCGCCGCCCATTCCAAGTCGATTTCCTTGCTCATCAAATGCAACTAAGGGCATTAGCAAAATATCTAATTCAGGAAGCGGGCAAATTTGGCTGCAATTCAGCTTAGGTTCCAAGATAGCATAGCGATTAGCCACCATGGGTGAGTTTTCTTCATATTGCTGGAATAGCAATGAGGTGCCGTTGAAAGGGTGAATTATAGGTAGGTAAACTTGATGTTTTTTAACCCTAAGTTCTTGAATTAGCTTGTTTGTGTTAAGTTCACCATCATTGCTTAGATAAAGCCCTATTCTGGCCTTTTTAGGGAGGTTTATGTGTTGAGAAAAATTAATAGTTAAATTTTCTTCAGCTTGTTTTTGAAATGATGGAGTTAGATTTCTTCTAGCTTCGCGTACTTTTTTTCTGATTTCAGTACGCGATATTTTCGAATTATGAATTTTACTCATATTAAAAGGCGACTAGTTCAGGAAAAGCAAGTGCGATGGCTAATATGATCAACAGAATGATGAGTACAACACCAAGACCATATTGCACTTTTTTACTGCGCTTAGGGGGGGGATCAAGTTCAAGTTCATCAAATAGGTCGTCTTCTTGCCAATCATCTTCGACTTTATTTTCTTTCACGATCTCTTGTGAAGGTAAACGTTGCTCTAATTCTTCTAAGCGTTCTTCGATCCGAATAAGGCTAGAAGTAATGTAATCAAGGGCTTCTAGAATGCGTTCATCTTTAGAGTTTTGAATTGAACTGACGCTATTTGCATTGCTCTCAGCTGATTGCAGCTTGGCATGTAAGCCGAAACTGGCCAATAATTTTACTTGTTTAAGGCATTTGGCTTTTTCGCTGGGGGCAAATAAAGATTTGCCTTGCGTGAACGCTGTGATTTTTTGTGGCGTTGTTTTAAGTTTTAAGCTGAGCTGCTCGATGGCGGCTGATTCACTCACGCTGCTATCGAAGCCGGCAAATACAACACGGTATTTGTCAGTCATGGAAACATCCTTAAATTCGCTAATGCTTTGAGTATACCCAAATTTTAAAGACATGCGAATGAAGGTGGGGCCTTATAAGCAAGATATAAGGCCATGGTATAAGTTTTTAGTACTTAGCTGATTTGCCATTCGGTAGGGCGTTTTGAATAAATTCACGTAAGTCTTGATTCGATTGCTCTAAATCAGCACGACGTAAATACATCATATGGCCTGAGCGATAACCTTTAAAGCTTAAACGGTCACGCATTTTTGCACTTGGGTCGAGTTGCCACATTGTATATTTTGCATCGAAATAATTGGTTGCACCGTCATAGTATCCCGCTTGCACTAACACATTAAGGTAAGGGTTTTGCGCCATGGCTAAACGTAGTTGCTCACCGGTGTTGTTATTACTGCGATCCCATGGATGAACCGAGCCAAACATATTGTATTTAATATCGGTTTTGTAGTTTAACTCTTCACGTAGATAGTAATTAATGGCTGGTGTGAAAGAGTGCAGCCATGAGGTTAGCTCTGGCCAGTAATCAGGGCGACTGCCAGCATCGCGTTTATCAATACCTAAATAACGAGAGTCTAAGCGGCCAAGCGTTTGACCTCTGTCTCTTAGTAGCTCTTTCCAAAAAGCGCTGGTCGGAATATCTAAATTGTTCTGAGCGACAAAGGTTTCTGATAAACCACTGAACTTAGCAACTTGCTTAATTGTTTGTTGCTTTTCAGCATCGCTGATAAATGCACCTTTTGCCAATGCTGGTAGGTATTGATTAATGGTGTAAGATTCAACTTCGTCTAATACATCTAACAAGTCTTTATTTTGTAGCTCTGGCGCTAACGCTTTGTGGTACCAAGCCGCCGCCGCATAGTAAGGTAAGCGATTCGCAGCCTTTACAGGGCCTTGTCGTTTAATGCCAATATCGGTAGGCGAAACCAATACTACGCCATTTAAGTACATCCATTGGCTGTTTTGTAGCTCGTGAGCAAGACCTGATACACGTGTAGTACCATAACTTTCACCAATTAAAAACTTAGGTGATAAAAAGCGGTTGTTGCGATTCACAAAAGTGTTTAGCCATTCGGCGAGATATTTGATATCAGCATTTACACCAAAGAAGCGCTTTTTCTGCTCTGCCTTACTAGGCATTTTCCCATCTTTGTTTGGTAAAACACGCGAATAGCCAGTATTCACTGGGTTTACGAAAACAATGTCAGCTACGTCTAAAACTGAGTAAGGGTTGGTTTGTACACCGTAAGGTTGAACCGGATAACCTTCAGTATCGATATTTAGAGTTTTAGGGCCTGTGTAAGCAATATGCATCCACACTGACGCAGAGCCAGGGCCACCATTGAATGAGATTAGCAGTGGGCGCTTACTTAAATCTTTAACGTCGGTTTTCTTGTAGTAGGTGTAATGTAGGGTAGCAACTGGATGACCTTCTTCATCCCAGACAGGCTGAGTTCCTGTGGTCGCAGTGTAGTTAATTCTTTCACCAAGAATCTTAGTTTTATGTTTTGAGACAACTTGGTTGTCTATGTCGATTTGGCGGCTATGTTCACTTGCATTGACCGCATGGCTTATCAGCAATGCTGCACTGATGATGATGGTTTTTAGTTTCATTTTTTGATGTCCTCCGAAACTAAATAATGTTCTGCTCTTACTGAATATGCAAAGTTTATGAGTCCAAGTATGGACAAATTGAGATGGGTGTAAAAATGATTGAAATTTATGCACCAGCTCAGTTCAATTTGCATAACTACGCACTTAATTGGTGCATTTTATCTAATTTTAAATGTTCTTAAATTGTTAACTTTATGTATTTTTTAAAGTTTTAATTTTGGTATAGAGCTTGATTATTCATTGCCAACATAACGCATCACAATGTCGAAGGGGGCAATATGAAAATGATCAGCGCTATCATCAAGCCATTCAAACTTGATGAAGTCAGAGAAGCATTATCGGAGCTAGGTGTAGAAGGTATGACGGTTGTTGACGTAAAGGGTTTTGGTCGTCAACGCGGTCACACTGAGCTTTACAGAGGTGCTGAATATCAAGTTGATTTTATTCCAAAAATCAAAGTTGAAATCGCAACACAAAGCGAAAACGCAGAGCGTATTGTTAACACCTTAAGTGAAGTCGCTCGCACCGGAAAAATCGGTGACGGTAAGATTTTTGTGTATGACCTAGACCAAATTGTACGTATCCGTACTGGTGAATTCGACGAAGAAGCGATTTAGGAGCAATAACAATGGAAAACAGCATCATAGAACTCAAGTTCTCTTTAAATACTTTTTACTTTCTGATCTCTGGCGTATTGGTTATGTGGATGGCAGCGGGTTTTGCCATGCTTGAAGCGGGCTTAGTTCGCTCAAAAAACACCACTGAAATTCTAACAAAAAATATCGCGCTCTATGCCATCGCTTGTACTATGTTCTTGCTGGTGGGTTATAACATTATGTACGTCGATAATACAGCTGGTGGCATAGTGCCGAATTTTGGCGCGCTCATTGGTAGTGCCGCAGATGATGCAACTCATGCATTAGAAGCTGATTTCTTCTTCCAAGTTGTATTTGTGGCAACGGCAATGTCAATTGTATCAGGTGCAGTTGCGGAGCGAATGAAACTATGGGCTTTCTTAGCATTCACCGTTGTTTTAACAGGCCTAATTTACCCAATCGAAGGTTTCTGGACTTGGGGCGGCGGTTTCTTATCTGAAATGGGTTTTGTAGACTTTGCAGGTTCTGCGATTGTTCATGGTGCAGGTGCGGCAGCGGCATTAGCGGGCGTATTACTGCTAGGTGCTCGTAAAGGTAAATATGGTAAGAACGGTGAAGTTTATCCAATTCCTGGTTCAAATATGCCACTTGCAACACTAGGTACGTTTATTCTGTGGATGGGCTGGTTTGGTTTTAACGGTGGTTCCCAACTATTCATTGCAGATAAAGCGAATGCGGTTGCTGTGAGTCAAATTCTTGTGAATACCAATGCTGCGGCAGCGGCAGGTGCGATTGCTGCACTACTAGTTTGTAAAGTGCTTTGGGGTAAAGCAGATCTCACTATGATTTTAAATGGTGCATTAGCGGGTCTAGTTGTAATCACGGCAGAGCCAGCTTCACCATCACCGATTCTGGCAGTACTGTTGGGTGCATTAGGTGGTTCACTGGTGGTATTCAGTATCGTGTTCCTTGATAAGGCTAAGATTGATGACCCTGTAGGTGCGATTTCTGTACACGGTACCTGTGGCGCATTAGGTATCATGTTAGTACCACTTTCAAATGGCGATGCGAACTTTGTGACACAGTTAATTGGTCTAGTCAGTATCTTTGCTTTCGTATTTATCGCTTCTTACATTGTATGGGCTATCTTAAAGTCAACAATGGGTATTCGAGTTGGCGAAGAAGAAGAGTTGTCAGGTATGGACCAACATGACTGTGGTGTTGATGCTTATCCGGAGTTTGTTACGGTTCGCGGTCAATAGTTGTCAAAGTTTCAATTTGCACACAGTGAGTGAAGAACAAATATCAGAAGTATCGAGTTAAGATTTACTGAGTGGTGTTCATGTGATGAGAGTTACTCACTGTGTGCATTTTGAAAACTGAATAAAATCAAGCCTAACTTAGCAATGAGTTAGGCTTTCAGGTCTTGTTAATCTAAGGTAATCTATGGTGATTAAATTGGCATTAACCATTCGTGAATAAAGGCATGGCCGAAAAAAAGACTCCTACCCCAAAATCGTCTACAAAAAAAGCAACACCGAAAAAAAGCGCTGCGCCTAAATCGAAAAGCACAAAAAAAACAACGAATAAAACTACAAAACAGTCAAAAGGTAGATTTGCTCAATTCAAACAAAGAACCTTGCTAGGACTTTGGCGTTTATTTTGGAAAGGCAGTATCGCAGTTATCGCGGTGTTAGCGTTTTATGTGATTTACCTTGATGCCAAAGTGACTAAGCAATTTGAAGGGAATAAATGGCAGTTGCCGGTGCAGGTCTATGCCCGAACGATGGATTTCCGCCCTGATCAATATTTGTCAGAAAAAGAAGTGCTTTGGGAATTAAAGCGCTTAAATTATTCAGAAGTAAATCAGCTTAGTCGCACAGGTCAGTATGTGGTTGAAGGGCGAACTATCCGTATTTATCGACGCGCTTTTGAGTTTTATGATGGGGTTGAGCAAGGCAAAGTATTTACCTTAAATTTTGCCGGTAAAAAATTAGCCAGCATAGTCAATGAGTCTGGTAGGCGAGTGCCTAAAGCTCGATTAGAGCCCGTACAAATAGCTCGTATTGGTAATGACTCAAAGCAAGACAGAGAGTTTGTTCCTCTCGATAAATTTCCCACTATTTTAAAAGATGCGTTACTGGTTGTGGAAGATAGAAACTTCTATGAACACCATGGTGTATCTGTTATGTCTATTCTTAGAGCGCTTTATACCAATATTAAAGCTGGAAGAACGGTGCAAGGTGGCAGCACATTGACTCAACAGTTAGCTAAAAATTTCTATCTAACTCGAGAACGAACTCTTACGCGTAAGATCAATGAAGCCTTGATAGCGATGATCTTAGACTTCAGATATAGCAAAGATGCCATCTTAGAAGCTTACTTAAACGAGGTGTATTTAGGGCAAGCATATAATCAAGGTGTGCATGGTATGGGGCTGGCTGCAGAGTTTTACTTTGCAAAGCCTGTCGATGAGCTTGAGTTTGACCAAATTGCGCTATTAGTGGCTATGGTCAAAGGGCCTTCTTATTACAACCCGAGACGTTACCCTGAACGTGCCCAAGAACGACGTGATCTGGTACTCAGGCTGCTAGCTGAAAATGGTTACTTAAGTACCAATGAATATCGTCAGTCACTTGAAAGGCCTATTAAAGTTGAGCCCTTAAGCCGTGACCGACAACAAAATTACCCAGGTTACCTAGAGTTGGTAAATCGAGAGTTAAAGGAGTTGTTACCTGATCAGCAAGTCATTAATGCTGGTGTGAGGATATTTACTTACTTTGACTTGCAAAAACAAGCCGCGATGGAAGAGTCTGTACGCAAAGGTTTACCTTATCTAGAGCGAAAATATCAAACTGAAAAGCTTGAAACCGCGATGCTCTCAGTCAACCTTGAGAAAGCGGGTGTGTCTGCTTTGGTAGCTGGTCGAGATATGCGCTTTAGTGGCTTAAACCGCGCACTCGATACCAAGCGACAAGTGGGCTCTTTGGTGAAGCCAGCGATTTATCTCACTGCTTTTGAGCAAAATACACATAACTTGGGGACATTGTTAGAAGATGGACCGCTAGAGGTCAAAGATAGTTCAGGGGATGTATGGACCCCTGAAAACTTCGATCATAAATTTAGAGGCAAAATGCCGCTTTATGAAGCATTCAGTAAAAGTATTAATATTCCGGCGGTCAACCTAGGATTAGATATTGGCGTGCATAAAGTCGCTGAAACACTGAGTGAATTAGGCATTAAGCAGCAGGTTGAGCAATACCCTTCGTTACTTCTTGGTGCTCTAGAGCTTTCTTCATTTGATGTGGCACAGATGTATAGCACCATTGCCAGGCAAGGTCGCTATCAGCCACTTACCAGTATTGCTGCTATGACCAATTCGGTTGGGCGAGTATTGTATGAACATCGAACGCGCTCAGAGCAACGTTTTGCTGAAGAATCGATTTATATGACAAATTACGGCTTAAAAAGAGTCACCAAAGATGGCACTGCAAAACGCATTAATCTTCACTTCCCGTCTATTCAGCTTGCAGGTAAAACAGGCACCAGTAATGATTTAAGAGATAGCTGGTTTGCGGGGTTTGATCACAATACAGTGACGGTGACTTGGCTCGGACGAGATGATAACAAGCCAACAGGTTTGACTGGGTCTAGTGGTGCGCTTGAGCTATACATTCGCTATCTGAAACCACTTAATCCGCAGGCAATTGCTGATCAAAGACCGGACGGTGTGCGCTGGGCGTTTGTAAACCCAAAAACAGGCCGACAAGCTGCACCAAGTTGCGGTAAAGTTATACAGTTACCTATTAGACGGGAACTGTTCAACCCAACGCCAACTTGTTCTTAAACTGGCGTTGGCATTAACGATGATAAAAGGGCTAAACAGCATCACTAAAACTGGAATTTCTTAACCGCACCTTCAAGCTGAGAGCTCATTGCTGCAAGTGCATGGGCATCATCTTGAGTAGCAATTGCTGATTCAAGAGTGTGTTGAGCAACATTGTTAATGCTTGTCGCATCACTCAAAGCTTGTTGAGTGGCTTGAGATTGTTGCTGGACTAACACACTAATATGTTGGCCCTGATTATCTATGTCGACCATGCTGGTTTGCGCTTCTTGTAACACCTGATTGGTTTTTTCTGCTGCAAGTACGCCTTGCTCCATTTGCTCAACACTTCGACGCATTTTGTCTTGTGTGGTATTTGAAGCTTGTTGAAGTGCATTAATAATGGTGTGAATTTCTTCGGTTTGCTGCTGAGTACGCTTGGCCAAAGTTCTCACTTCATCGGCAACAACTGCAAAGCCTCGGCCTTGCTCACCAGCTCGCGCCGCCTCAATAGCTGCATTGAGTGCTAATAGATTTGTTTGTTCAGCAATTTCACTGATTGCGACACTGACTTTGCTAATGTCTTGGCTATCTTGTGCCAGCTTATCAAGTGCTTGTCGACTCTCTTCAAACTCTTGTTGCAACATGGTCATATGCTGAGCAAGTTCTGTGGTGTTCTGGCTGCCTTGTTTTACGTGGCTTGCCGCTGTGCTTGCTAATTGTGTTGCCTCTTGGGCTGAATGCTCAACAGAGGTGGCGGCATGATTCATTGCTTCTAACGCTTCTACAATAGTACCGATATTTTGCTGCTGCTGACTGACATCTTCACGGGTACTTTGGCTGATTTCATTGAGTTTGCTGGTGGCATTTTGTAAGTTGCCACTGGTGCTTTTTACATCCCCAAGCAGATTAACCATAGCATCAAGTACTTGATTGTATTGGTAAGCAATAATGCTCATTTCGTCATTACCAATCGCCGTTGCTTTGGCGCTTAAATCACCTTGTGCAGCTTTACTTGCGTTGTATTCAAACGCACGAATATTGTCTACCACAGCAAAGTAAAAGCCGAACATAAGGTAACTTGCAAGCAACAGTGACACAATCGCAGCAAGCACAACACTGTTTCTGATCAGCTGTTGAGATGATAAGCGCTCGTTTAGTAATGCTTTTAAAAGCGGTGTTGCCGTATTGATGAGCATACTTACTTGTTCAAGCGTATCGCTTTTTAAATTATTGAATTGGCTTTGTGATAATTGTAATTCATCAGGGTCAAGCAGATTATTTTGAATGCTATTTTTAAAAGCTTGTACGGAACGTGAAACCTTATCTAGTTGCTGTGATAGCGATGATTTTACAGTTTGGTTATCTGCGATAGCTACCGCCAGTTTACCTTCTAAACGTTCAGCGTAACTGGGTAATGATTTATTGTAATTCGAGAGTGCAATAAAGGTGTCTGGGGTAAATGACCCCGCTTGGATCACCAATAATGCTTGCTCAGAAGTGAGATTTATTTGTTCAATCAAGCTCGGAACAGACTCAACCAAAGAGCGATTTATATAAGAGCGTGCAATATCGCCATCAATGGCAAGTTTTGATTGAATAGAGACTTGTTCGAGCGCGTGTTGTTGGGCGCTATCTGTGATATCAAAGCCGTTGCTTCTGGCTAATTGACGATTTGCCTGTTTATTTTCAGACATAACATTTTGTAAAAGCGCAGGGTAGAGCGCTAAACCACTTTGTTGCTGCTGTGTGAGTGCAATATTTTGGCTGAGAATAGAGCTTAAGAAGAATAAGCTGACACTAAGAGGAACAAGTAAAATACCAAAAATTAGACTGATTTTACTTTTGTATTTCAAGTTGGCCATTAAAGAAATAGCGGGTGAGAAAAGCGTTTTTGATCCTTGCATATGCGTCACTTATTAATTGTGTGTATTAGATAGACCGAGCAAGTTTCAATTTTAGTTCAAAAATAATTTTTTTCTTTAAAAAACAAAAAGCCCACAAACGTGGGCTTCTAACTAAAAGCTATAAACGCTTATTGTTTATAGCTTTTTAAATACTTTTGCAGCGGCAGCAATTGTCTCTACAATATCTGCATCTGTGTGCATTGAGCTTACAAAGCCAGCTTCAAAAGCAGAAGGTGCAAGGTAAACACCTTCTTCAAGCATTAAATGGAAGAACTGTTTAAATCGCTCTAGGTCACATTCAGTTGCTTGCTGGTAGCTATTTACAGACTCAGCAGTTGTGAAGAAGAAACCAAACATGCCACCCACATAATTTGTAGTCAGTGGAATACCCGCTTCATCAGCAGCTTGTTGAAAACCTTCGCACAGTGCTTTGCTTTTTGCTTCAAGCTCTTGGTGTAAGTTACCTTGGCTTAATAGCTCAAGTGCTTTTAGACCAGCGGCCATCGCGATTGGGTTACCTGATAGCGTACCAGCTTGATACACTGGACCTACTGGCGCGATGAAATCCATGATTTCTTTTTTACCACCAAAAGCACCCACTGGCATACCGCCGCCGATCACTTTACCTAGACAGGTTAGATCAGGCTGAATGTTGTAGTAAGCCTGTGCGCCGCCTAGTGCCACGCGGAAGCCTGTCATTACTTCGTCAAAAATAAGTACTGATTTGTGCTCATCACACACTGAACGAAGTCCTTCAAGGAAACCTTCAACTGGCGGAATACAGTTCATGTTGCCCGCAACCGGTTCTACGATAATACAAGCAATTTCGTCTTTGTATTCATTGAAGATAGCTTTAACTTGCTCAATATCGTTGAACGCTACCGTTAATGTGTGCTTAGCGAAATCAGCAGGAATACCCGGAGAGTTAGGCACACCCATAGTTAAGGCACCAGAGCCTGCTTTAACTAATAGTGAATCAGCGTGACCGTGGTAACAGCCTTCAAACTTTAGAATTTTGTCACGGCCTGTGAAACCACGAGCAAGACGAATAGCACTCATTGTCGCTTCAGTACCAGAGCTTACCATGCGTACTTTTTCGATTGATGGCACTAGCTCTTTTACTTTCTCAGCCATCAAGATTTCAGTTTCAGTTGGGGCACCGTAACTAAGGCCGCGCTCAACAGCTTCTAAAACGGCTTGCTTAATCTCAGGGTGGTTGTGACCTAATATCATAGGACCCCAAGAGCCCACATAATCGATGTATTTTTTATCGTCAGCGTCGTAAGTATAAGGACCTTCAGCATTGGTGATGAATAGTGGCGTGCCACCTACACCATTGAATGCACGCACTGGTGAGTTAACGCCACCAGGAATTGATTCTTGAGCACGAGAAAATAAATCTTGGCTAATTGTCATGTATATAGTCCTATTTTAACTGTTACGTTTACGGCTGAACCAAGGTACTTCTACTTCGTAGTTTTGTACTTGGTTTTCAACGCCTAAAGTTAACGCGAATAACGCCATACGGATCAATACGCCATTTTGTACTTGGCGGAAGATTGCTAAGTTGTCGTTATTGTTTAAATCATTGTCTAGTTCATTTGCATCACTACGGCTATCGCGAGGTAGTGGATGCATTAGAACTGAAGTTGGCTTGCAGTGTGCGTTATAAATTGCTTGGCTAATTCTAAAGCCACCACGGTATTTGTTGGCTTCTTCTTGAGATGGGAAGCGTTCTTCTTGTATACGTGTTTGATAAACGATATCAGCGGCTAGGTTGCCTTCCATCTTAGAAACAAGTTCGATTTGATGACCCGCGTTCGATACATTATCAAGAATGTAGTCTGGCATTTGTAAGCCATCAGGTGCAACCATAGTGAATTTAACATCTTTATAGTGGCACAGTAGCTTTGATAAAGAGTGCACGGTACGACCATATTTTAAGTCGCCTACTAGCGCAATGTGCATGCCATCGATGCCACGCTCAAAGCGGTGTAGTTCTTTATCTATGGTTAAAAGGTCAAGTAATGCCTGAGTAGGGTGCTCATTTGGACCATCACCACCGTTGATAACTGGCACATCAGAACCTGTAGCAAATTCAGCTACAGACCCCGCATCTGGGTGACGCATAGCAACTGCATCTGCATAAGCTGAAATAACGCGCGCGGTATCGTATAAGGATTCACCTTTAGCTAGAGCTGAGCTTTGCATGCCCGTCGTTTCACGAACCAAACCACCTAGTAAATTGAACGCAGTACCAAAGCTGACACGCGTACGTGTACTTGGTTCAAAAAATAGGTTAGCTAGAACAGCACCTTCAAGCACATTGGTACGTTTTTGCTTTTTAGCATATGGTTCCATTTTCTTTGCTACAGCAAAGATCTGTTCAATGGCATCTCTGTTTAATTGATTTACAGAGAGAATATTTTCACCTTGGAAACTTAACATGAGGCGATCCCTAATCAGAAAATGACGAGCGATTAAAAGCGAGGCTTTCAACCAATATATTTAGCAGGCCAAGACTGGCTGACTTGGCGCCGCATAATAGCACAATAAAGCCGAGTTTTAGACAATTAAAAGCTAGGTTTGAGTATTGCCAGCATGATTATCGCTAAAAGCAATAACACCGGAAATTCATTAAAGATCCGATAAAAGCGATCACTGCGCGTATTTCTATCATGTTTGAAATCGGCTAGTAGTTTAAAGCAGTAGCCGTGGTAAATATAAAGGATGATCACTAAGACAAGCTTGTAATGTAGCCAGAGGTTATATTTAAACCACTCTCGACCGTACTCAAAAATCATTAACAGACCAAAAACCAAAGTGAGTAAAGCAAAAGGCGTTACAAAGAACAGTAATCTGCGCTCCATCACTTTTAACATGGCACTACAAGGTGGTTCTTGGTTGATAGCGTGATATACAAATAAGCGGGGCAGGTAAAAAATACCGGCAAACCATGCCACCATAAAGAAAATATGCAGTGCTTTATATACAAGTAATGCTGTCATTTAGCCTCCAGTTTAACTGGTTCTTATTGTTAGAATTTGACGGATCTGATCCCAGCGGACCACACCCATAACATGGTGTTCATCTTTTTGATTAAACACATATACGGCGCCACTTCGTTTATCGTTTAATAAATCAAAAGCGTCTGACATGGTTGCTTGGCTGCTTAAGCCTTGCATCGGAATGTAAGAAATATTCATAGAGTCGTCAGACATCAAACTTAAATCGTATTCTGCCAGTCGATAGCCATTTTGTTCATCAAATACGATAAGTGGTGTGTGGCTATTGACCGCAGACAGCGACTCTTTAATTTGCTCTTTATCATCAGAGTAGAGTAGTTTGAATTGCTCATTCATCTCTTCAACAATTCCCACTTTTTGCAGTACTTCACTGGCAGGCGATACTTGGTAAGCCAAGCCTTGGAAATCAAGTTGCTGTAAGAAGATAGAACGATTGCCGAATACTTGTAATGCCGTCACGTAGGCGGTTGAAATCACTAACATCGCAGGGACGATTATTTGTGGACTGGCAGTTAACTCCATCACGGCTGTCAGGGCTGCTAATGGGGCATGTAAAGTTGCAGCCAGCAAGCCCGCCATACCTAGAACGCTGTAGGTACCAGCAATGTGTTGGTCAGGGCTAATAAATTGCCCGAAATAAGACATTAAGGTGCCCATTACAACACCTAAACCAATGACAGGGCCGATTAACCCGCCAGGGATACCTAAACCAATCGCAAATAAAGTTGCCAGTAACTTAGCAATTAAAATAGTCGTGAGTAATTGAATATTTTCAGGTGATGTCACAGCCAGCGTAATGGCACTCATACCTGAACCCATAGCCTGTGGTACTAGATTACCGATTAAGCCGGCAATTAACCCAGCTAGCATCAAACGTGGGAACATGCTTAAAGGTTTAAATGTACGAATTATCATCATTAGGTTTTGGTTAAATGCAAAGGCGACAGCTCCCAAAATAACACCACAAATTACCAAATACGGATAATGCCAAAAGCTCAAAGGGGTGACACTGATAAGGGCAAGCTCAGTATCGTGGCCAAATACAAATTGTGTGGCTAACGCGCCCGTGACAGCGGCAAGCATGATAGGTACGAATATATGTACTTTATATTCACGCAGTACGACTTCCATTACAAAGATAACGGCAGCTAGAGGTGTATTGAATGAGGCGGCAATGCCAGCAGCAACACCGCACCCTGATAGTGTTCTTGCAGCATTCCAAGGCAAGTGTAGTCGCTCAGATAACACACTTGCACCGGTTGCACCCATATGTACAGAAGGGCCTTCTCGACCAACTGAAAAACCGCTAATAAGGGCCAGAGCACCGCCAAAAAATTGGTTTGCAGTGTTCCAAATCGGCATTTGCCCATAGTGGTGTTTAATGCGATGAATAACAAAAGGTATACCAAGGCGGTAATGCTTGAAGCCAGTCATAGCAGCAAACAAAGCAATCAAAAAAGCCGCTAAAACGGGTAGGCTAACTCTTAAGTGCTCTGGTAGTTGTGTAAAGTCATCTGGGGAGTCGAGAAATAAACTTTGCACGCCATAAATCGTAAGCCTAAATAAGATAATTAAAATTGCAGCGATTAAACCCGCAGCGACACCTAGTAAGCATAACTGAACAGAGGTTTTTGGCTTGGCTAATTGGCGCCTAAGGGCGTCCAGAGACATGGCTTTATTCCGACAAAAAACAGACCCCTAAGTCTATCAAATAAATTGGTTTTCGTCTTGTTTTAGCGCAAAGAAGATGGCTTTTCTAGCAAGTTGCCACTGAGTATTCTACAAACGGATTACTTGATTAAAATACTCGGGTATTAGATAATCGCGCCATTATCAGAATTAAGGGTCGAGAGCATGTCTGATCAGTTACCAATTCAATTTAGCGACGCTGCAGCAAAGCGTGTGAAAGAGCTTGTTGCAGAAGAAGAAAACCCAGATTTAAAACTACGTGTATATGTGACAGGTGGTGGTTGCTCTGGTTTCCAATATGGTTTCACATTCGATGAGAAAGTGAATCCGGGCGATTTGGAAATTGAGAAAAATGGCGTATCTATGGTTGTTGACCCTATGAGTATTCAATATCTTGTAGATGGTATTGTTGATTACACCGAAGGGTTAGAAGGCGCACGCTTTTTTGTTAATAACCCAAATGCGACGACAACTTGTGGTTGTGGTGCAAGCTTCAGTGTTTAAACACAATAAAGAATTTAAAAAGCCACGCAGTTGCGTGGCTTTTTTTATGTGTTTTGCGTAACCCAAATCATGAGTGCGAAGAAACTCAGCACAAATACGCTAAATGAAAGAATATAAATAAATCCTTTCTTCCCTTGCTTAATAGGCACCCCTTGGCTTTTCAAAAACCAATACCAAAGTATGCATAGCACAATGGGCAGTAAAAAAAGTACTCTAATCATAGTTTTCCTTTTAGCGAAAATTTAATTTAGCTTTAGTCAATAATCTTCTAAGAAAATTTATTTATTCATCTTTTTAGAATAAAAAGTTAATTAGTTTGTATTAAGTGTAAAGTTAATGCTCTAATATTTATCATTAAATTTATTATTTTTATTAGTGTAGACGCAAAATATAGTCTATACCTATTTTGGGACATGGGTACAAACTCTGGATTTACCATGTCGCACTGTGATATACAGTACATGTTAAGTTGAGACGGGCATATTTCAACTTAAAGAAACAATAAAATCATCGAGTAGGAGATGTAACATTATGATGGGTAAAACGGTTTCTTCTGAAGAAAACGGTAAGTTAACTAAGTGGCTTAAAAGCAAGCGTCATGAGAAAGGCCACACAATGCGTAGCCTTGCGCAAGTTTTAGGAACTCCACATTCATTTATTGGCAAAATTGAAAACCAAGAACGTCGTTTAGACGTGATTGAGTTTCTTCGTTACTGTGAAGCACTAGAAGTGGATCCGTATGAAGGCTTAAGCTTACTTAATAAAGAAGAAGCATAAGTTTTAACACCTAAAGGTGCGTAGTGTTACGCACCTTTAGTTGTAGTTGAGTTTTGATGAAACTGCTTTTCTATGGCATATAACTTATGTCTAATCATGTAAAGAAACAGTAAAGAAGGGGTCACCATCATTGCTGTAACTGCAAAAAACAACGCCCAATTTCCATCTAACCAGTCATCAATTACCACACCACTATAAGCTGATAATAAAGTACGGCTTAAGCTACTTAAAGAAGCCAATAACGCATAATGTGTCGCACTAAAGGCGCGATCGCACAGCATTGAGATAAATGCCACCATAGCAACTAAAGACCAAGCTTGGGTGAAGCCGTCTACAACGATAGCCAGTGCATATAAATGCTCTTTTGGGCCTGCTATGGCAATCCAAGAAAACATCAAATTAGAGGCTGCCATGGCGATACCGCTGACAAACAAGCCTTTTACTATGCCGTATTTGTGGTTGAAAATACTGCCTAAAAAAGCAAACACTATAGTAATGAGCCCGGTACCAAGCTTTGAATACTGACCGATTTGTGTATTGCTAAAACCGATTTCTTTATAGAAAACGATTGACATGCGAGCTAAAAAGGCTTCGCCAACTTTAAATAAGAAAATAAAGGCGAGTAAGGCAAATGCTGTTTTTACGCCATTTTTAGTGAAGAAACTTTTGAAAGGTTCAACTAATGTTACTGCTAACCAAGCTAACAGGCGTTGCCATATGGAGTTGCCGTTTGCGAATAACTTACTTTGATACTCTTTTTCTAATTGAGCATGAGTGAGCTCACGATGTGATTTAGGCTCTTTTGCAAACAGGGTAACTAGCATCAGCAGTAAAACAATGGCTGCGAGTACAAAATAAATTTGTGACCAATCAAAACTGGGTAAGTCAGCAAGAAAGAAGGGCAGTGCACCTAAAAGTGCATAACCTGACCACCAACCTGAGGTTGCCATGGCTGCAGCAGCTGTGGCTTTTTCACTTTCAGTTGTATCTAACGAGTCAATACGAAAAGCATCTATGGCAATATCGTGTGTTGCGCTAGCAAGGGCTATTAAAAAGCATAATAAGGCAGCGAGGAATAGCTGATCTTTGAGGGTAACAAAGCCAAGACTCAGTGTGGCGAAGAAAGTAACTATCTGGCCAAGTAAAATCCAGCTACGTCGCTGACCTAATAGGTTGCCTAACAGAGGGAGTTTTAAACGGTCGAGTAACGGAGACCAGAGAAAGTTGATGGTATAGGCGCTGAATACCACGCCAAATAAACCAATCATACTGCGGCTTAACCCTTCATCTTTGAGCCAAGCAGACATCACAGAGCCAATGAGTACCCATGGAAAGCCGCTGCTTAGGCCAAATAAAAAGATGGTGAGAAGGCGATTGTCTTTGTAGTAGCCTAAGTACTCACTTAGGCTAGAGTTGATTTGCATGACTATCCCGTCAATTAAAGAGCTTCGGCTTTTAGGATCTCAACTTGATAGATCATCACAGGCTTTTTAGGCACAAAATCGTAGCCGATTTTTTCATTAAATCCAGTTTCTACTTGTGTGATTTTATCCAGTGTTTCATAGCCTTCCATAACATTACCAAATACAGCGAACCCCCAGCCTCTGCCTGGGTTTAAATGGTCGTTGTCTTTCATGTTGAAGAAAAACTGACGAGTAGCGGTGTGAGGCTCGTTATCTTGATACGCCATGGCAATGGTATACATGTCATTCTTTAAACCATTGCCACTCTCGTTGAAAATAGGCTTACGTTGAAACATGCCATCATAGTCTTTGTCATAGCCACCGCCTTGGATCACAAAAAATTCGTCGATCTCTGAGTATTGATCTTTTTCAATACGGTGAAAGACAGAGTTTTTGTAATCACCATTGACCACATAGGTCAGAAAGTTATTCACTGTAAGCGGTGAGCGTGATCTGTCTAGTTCGACAATAATATCCCCTTCACTGGTGATTATTTTTACTCGTGGGAACAGGTTGTTCTTTTGAACAAATCGGCCTTCTTTATTACTAGCAAAGGCATGACTACTCATACAGATAATGAATAAGGTAATAAGCAACTTTTTCATGATTATCCTTTGAAGAATTTAATTAAAGCAGGATCTGAGACAATGCGGGTAATCACTTGCTCACTCAGCTCATTAAGTTGGCCTTCAACTTTAGCTTGCTCATGCTTTAGTGGACCTGTCATTTGAGCCTGACCTGAATAAGTTTTTTCGAATGTACGTGTACCTTGCGTTGCTAACACTTTAATTTTAGCAACGGCATTACTTTCATGTTGTGTATAAGATTCTGTTACTTTTGAATGAAAAGAATCAATGTGTAGTGTTAACGTGTTACTACCCATTGAAGTGAGCTGTGCGCCATTGGTTTTAAGGGCTTGCTCAAACGCCATTTTTACCCGTTTGCTTAACTCGGCATCTGGTAGGTACTCAGCAGGCTCTTGATCGACCACCTTGATCGTGAATTTACTGATCCTATGGTCTTCGACCGCTAAGGTTACAGGTACATTAAAGTCGGCTACTTTGCCTGCTTTGTATATCGGATTTAAGATCACAGATTTTGGTTGGCTGGCACAACCTGCCAGCAACATGCCACACAATACAAGTGCAATTTTTTTCATTTTTAGCCTCTCTTTGTGGTGCTTAGCACAGTAAATTTTTTATTGTTACCAATGACTTTACAGTTTCCGAACAAGCGGAGCAATTTTTCTTGATAGTCTAAATGACGGTTGCCAATAATACGTAATTCGCCACCTGATCTGAGCGTTTGCTTTGCCTGCACAAACATCTGCCACGCAATATGATCTGTAATTGCTTGTGCTTGGTGAAATGGCGGGTTACACAAAACCAAGTCTGCACTGTTAGGCGTAAAATCAGTTAAACAATCATCTTGAACAAACTCACAATCTTGCACACGCTCAGGTAAGTTATTTTCGATATTTGCTTTGGCGCTGGCAACAGCCATGGCCGATTCATCAACAAAAGTAACTTTAGCATTTGGCATTTTCGACAATGTTTGTAAGCCGATAACACCATTTCCACAGCCTAAATCAATCACCCTTAACGGTTTCTTACCCTGAGGTAAATAATTGCTAAAAAAACGCGCGCCAATATCAAGAGAATCACGAGAAAATACATTGGCGTGGTTTAAGATAGTGAAATCAGTTTTCTCTAAAGGCCAACTCACCGGAAACTTACATGTCTGTTTTTTGTGTTTAGTTTGACTAAAAATAAGACGTGATTTCTTAACTGCTAAACTGGTCGAAGGCTCAGCAATAAAATGGCTGAAGCTTTTTAATGTAGAAGTGTGTATCTCTTTTGCTTTACCAGCAGCGATCACTGGCACATCATTCTCAAACTGACTGAGCAAGCTAAGTTGATATTGCAAAAAGCCAGCATTTTTTGGGATTTTGATAAGGATAAGATCAACGTCGCTAGGTAAATCTGAGAGACTATCAAGTAATACAGTTTGACGACTTTCTAACTCGTTTTCTTCAAGATTATAAAGGCATGCTTGCTGACTGACATAAGAATCATTAAAACTGGTCACTTTGCGAGAGTTTTGCGTATCTAAAGCATGTAATGCACAGCTTAAGGCGCCAAAGCTATCGTTTAATACCAAAATATGTTGTGCGTTGGTGTATTCATTTTGAATATGTTCGATCAAATACTCATCGGCTGAATCCCACGCTTGCAGGCTTCTATTTTTTTGATCTAGGGGAAATCGATGTAAAGTTAGCGAGTGGCCGCCCAATACAGCTTCAGTCGTCATAGTTTTTTATAAGTAGTCATTTTATGAGGTGAATAATAGCATGACATCAAAACTCACTAAACCTGAGTTACCCGAGGGGTTTGCATATTTTCCAAATTTGATCTCATTTCAAAAAGGGCTCGACTTGTATGAACATCTCACAGGAGAGTTAAACTGGCAACAACCCAGTATTCAGGTTTTCGGTAAGTTTCATCCTATTCCTCGTTTGCAGAGCTTTGTGGCAGATGAAGGGGTACATTATGCCTATTCAAATCATACATTAGCTAATCAAGGCTGGACGAAACCATTGGCCGCGATGCGCAGTAAACTTCAGAGCCACTATAATCAGACGTTTAATGCCCTGCTATTAAATTGGTATCGAGATGGTCATGACACTATGGGGTGGCATAGTGATGATGAGGTTGAGTTAGGCGCTGAGCCTTTAATCATTTCAATTTCTTTAGGCGCTGCACGTAAATTTAAGATCAAACATAAAGCGACAGGTCAGCAATGGGAGTTAATGCTTGAGCACGGTAGTTGTTTAGTGATGTCGGGTAACAGTCAGCAACTTTTTCAACACTCATTGCCGAAACAAAGCAAAGTAAAAGGTGGTCGTATCAACCTGACATTTAGAAGTATTGTTAAATAATCCTATCTCGGTATAGTAGCCACATTTGAAAAATGCAGAGTTTATATTCATGTCAATGCAATCTCAGATCGAAGAAAAAATCGCTGCGGCAATCGCTTGCAAGCATTTAAATGTCATAAATGAAAGCCATATGCACAGCCGTGGCGAAGAATCTCATTTTAAAGTAATTGTGGTCAGTGAAGAGTTTGCGGGTAAGCGCTTATTACCGCGTCATCGCCAGATTAACGACATTCTAAAAGTTGAATTAGCTGAGCATATTCATGCTTTATCTATTCATGCCTATACGCCTGAAGAGTATTCAGAGCAGCATGGACAAATTCCTGAGTCACCAAAATGTTTAGGTGGTTCGAAATTCGATAAATAGTCAAAATTAGGGTCAAGCGAGACTTTATATCATCGAGTTAAGCCTAATTTTATAGCTGATCAGACCTGTATTTTTAAGATCAGCCTTTAAACTACGCTCCGTAAATTTAAATAAAGATAGGAATCATCATGGTCATTAAGCCGAAAATTCGTGGTTTTATTTGTACCAATGCACACCCAGCTGGTTGTGCCGCTCACGTTCAAGAGCAAATCGATTATGTAAAAGCACAAGGGCAATTAGAAAACGGTCCGAAAAACGTACTTGTAATTGGTGCATCAACGGGTTACGGCCTAGCTTCTCGTATTACAGCAGCGTTTGGCTCTGGTGCTAAAACTCTGGGTATTTTCTTCGAAAAAGAAGGTACTGAGAAAAAGCCAGCTTCAGCAGGTTGGTATAACACGGCAGCTTTCCAAAACGCTGCTGAAGCCGCGGGCCTTTGGTCTAAGAATATCAATGGCGATGCGTTTTCTGATGAGCTTAAAGCTAAAACAGTTGAAACGATTAAAGCTGAAATGGGCAAAGTGGATTTAGTAATCTATAGCCTAGCGTCTCCGCGTCGTACTGATCCTAAAACGGGTGAAACGCATTCATCGGTACTTAAACCTATCGGTCAAGACGTAACAACTAAGAACTTAAATACTTCTAAGCGTATTATTGATTCTGTAAGTGTAGAAGCTGCGAATGAAGACGAAATCGCTAACACAGTTAAAGTGATGGGCGGTGAAGATTGGGAACTTTGGATCAATGCATTAAAAGATGCAGACGTATTAGCTGAAGGTTTCAAAACAAGTGCTTATACCTATATAGGTAAAGAACTAACTTGGCCAATCTACGGTCACGCTACAATCGGTAAAGCAAAAGAAGATTTAGATCGCGCAACTTTAGCAATACGTGAAGCGACAGCAGATCTAAAAGGTGAAGCGTATGTTTCTTCACTTAATGCTGTTGTAACACAAGCAAGTTCTGCTATTCCAATCATGCCGCTATATATCTCAGCTTTATTCAAAGTGACTAAGGCAGATGGTACTTACGAAGGCACAATTGAGCAGATCCACGGTCTATTCAACGAAAACCTTTACGGCGCAGCCCCACGCTTTGATGATGGCGGTCACCTATTCCAAAACTACAAAGAGCTAGAAGACGATGTACAGGCGCGTATTCAGCACATTTGGGATACAGTTGATACAGACACCATTGATGAGTTAACAGACTATGTCGGCTACCACAATGAATTCTTGAAGCTATTTGGCTTCGGCGTAGATGGTGTTGACTACGAGCAAGACGTAGACACAATGGTTGAAATTAACAACTTAGTTTAATCATTATTATCTCTTCTATAACTAGGTCGGCTTTGCCGGCCTTTTTTATTTATTCATATTTATTTTTCTGCTAACTCCTGAAGTTTTCATTTGTTTATCAAAAATGATTCATTGCGTATTTCAGCAACTGGACTTTGGTCTAAATTGAACTAAATTCATTCTATTTTCTCCTCGAAAAGACCTTGTAAATCTGGATTAATTTCATAATTCCACTCGCATAGTGGGGGTTATTAATGTTAAAATCACAGAAATATGTGAGGACTCGTCCACAAGGTTTTAGTTATGGATTGTTTTGTCGCTTGGCTTTGCCGAATACAGAATGGTCACTTTCTAGATCTTGGGGCAAAAAAAGATTTTTCAATTTCTTTCCGTTAATGTAATGCAAGTGCGTATGATCAACATAAAAAAAGGTCTGGACTTACCAATAGAGGGCGCACCTCAGCAAGTAATTCATGATGGCGTAGCTGTCAAACGAGTTGCCGTGCTAGGTGAAGAATATATCGGTATGCGTCCAACCATGCATGTTCGCGTGGATGACCAAGTCAAAAAAGGCCAAGTTCTTTTTGAAGACAAAAAGAACCCCGGCGTCAAGTTCACTGCACCAGCTTCTGGTGTAGTTAAAGAAATTAACCGTGGTGCTAAGCGTGTTCTTCAATCTATCGTGATTGAAGTGCAAGGCAACGAGCAGGTTACTTTTGAAAAGGTGGCGGCTGCTGATTTAAGCAACCTAGACCGTGAAAAAGTAAAAGAAGTGCTTGTTGAATCTGGCCAGTGGCCAGCGCTACGTGCTCGTCCATTCAGCCGAGTGGCAGCACTAGATGCAACTGCAAGTTCAATCTTTGTGACTGCAATCGACACAAACCCATTAGCTGCAGATCCTGCTGTGATCATTGCTGAAAACGTTGAAGCGTTTGAAGCGGGTCTAGCTGTAGTATCTCGCTTAACTGATGGCAAAGTATTCGTATGTAAGCAAGCAGGTAGCACTGTACCAAGTTCTTCACTTTCTCAAGTTGAAGTTCATGAGTTCGGTGGTAAACACCCTGCAGGTTTAGTAGGTACTCACATCCATCACCTAGATCCAGTATCTGAAAACAAGCAGGTATGGCATTTAGGCTACCAAGATGTGATTGCATTCGGTAAGTTATTCCTTACTGGTGAAATCTACTCTGACCGTGTAGTTGCTTTAGCGGGTCCTCGCGTTAAGAATCCTCGCTTAGTTAAAACACAAGTTGGCGCTTCACTAACTGATTTAGTTGCAGGCGAGCTTGAAGACGGTGATAACCGAGTCATTTCTGGCTCTGTGTTAGCTGGTAAAACAGCAACCGGCCCTCACGCTTTCCTAGGTCGCTACCATACTCAAGTATCAGTATTACTTGAAGGTCGCGAGAAAGAACTATTTGGTTGGATTGCTCCAGGTAGCAACAAATTCTCTGTAACACGTACATTTATCTCACACTTAGCACCGAGCCGTTTGTTCAATATGACAACGTCTACAGGTGGTTCTAAGCGTGCAATGGTACCAATCGGTAACTATGAGCGTGTTATGCCACTCGACATTCTACCTACACCACTACTTCGTGACTTAATTGCACGTGATTTAGATAGTGCGATTGCGTTAGGTGCATTAGAGCTAGATGAAGAAGATTTAGCACTGTGTACTTTCGTATGTCCAGGTAAGTATGAGTACGGCGCAATCTTACGTGATTGCCTGACTACTATCGAGAAGGAAGGTTAATCCCATGGCCTTAAAGAAATTTCTAGAAGATATCGAGCCGCATTTTGAACCTGGCGGTAAGCATGAAAAGTGGTATGCCCTGTATGAAGCAGTCGCAACCGTTTTCTACACTCCAGGTTATGTAAACAAAGGCGGCACGCACGTTCGTGACAACATCGACCTAAAACGTATTATGATTTTAGTGTGGATGGCGACATTCCCTGCAATGTTCTTTGGTATGTTCAACATCGGTCACCAAGCTGCACTAGCAATTGGTAATGGTTTTGAAATTGCTAACACTTGGCAGGCTGCTATTTTCCAAGCATTAGGTGGTGAACTAACAGCACAATCAGGTATTGGTGCTAAGTTCTTCTACGGTGCATGTTTCTTCCTGCCAATCTATGCGACGGTATTTATCGTTGGTGGTTTCTGGGAAGTATTATTCGCTTCAATCCGTAAGCACGAAGTTAACGAAGGTTTCTTCGTAACGTCTGTATTATTTGCACTGATCCTTCCTTCTACAATTCCATTATGGCAAGCCGCATTAGGTATTACTTTTGGTGTTGTAGTTGCAAAAGAAGTATTCGGTGGTACAGGTCGTAACTTCCTTAACCCAGCATTAGCAGGCCGTGCGTTCTTATTCTTCGCATACCCAGCTGATATCTCAGGTGATACGGTTTGGACTGCAGTTGATTCATTCACAGGTGCAACAAACCTAGGCTTAGCGGCGCAAGGTGCACTTGATTACAACAACATGGCACTTTGGTGGGATGCTTTCTATGGCTTCGTACAAGGTTCTATGGGTGAAGTTTCAACGCTAGCACTAATGATTGGTGGTTTGTTCCTAATTTATGTTCGTATTGCGTCATGGCGTATCGTGCTAGGTGTATTCCTAGGTATGGTAGTGATGTCTCTACTTCTTAATATGATTGGTTCTGAAACTAACCCTGCATTTGCTATGCCTTGGCACTGGCACTTAGTACTAGGTGGTTTTGCATTCGGTATGTTCTTTATGGCGACTGACCCAGTTTCTGCGTCTTTCACAAATAAAGGTAAATTCGCATACGGTGCACTTATCGGTGTAATGGTTGTTCTGGTTCGTGTAGTTAACCCTGCATACCCAGAAGGTATGATGTTAGCAATTCTATTCGCTAACCTATTTGCACCATTATTCGACCACTTCGTTGTACAGTCTAACGTTAAGAGGAGATTGGCACGTGTCTAGTAACAATGAAACTATTGGCAAAACGCTAGGCGTTGTTGTTGGCCTATGTTTAGTATGTGCAGTTGTTGTTTCTATGGCATCTGTTCAATTACGTCCACTACAACAAGCAAACAAAACTCAAGACGTGCAACGCAACATTCTTGCTGCAGCAGGTATTGAAAGTTCAGCAGATGTTTTCAAAACATTCAATGAAAACATCGAAGCACGCGTTGTTGATATGAAAACGGGTGAGTTTGTTGATACAGATCCAAACTCTTTCGACTTCGAATCAACTAAGTTCGATGCAAAGCGCAGTGTGAAGCTTGAAAAAGCGCAAGATAAAGCCGGTGTTCAGCGTATGACGACTGAATCTCCAGTTTACTTCGCTAAAGATGCTAACGGTAAAGTAGACACTATCATTCTACCAATCCAAGGTTACGGCCTTTGGGGTATTATGTATGGTTTCTTAGCACTAGATGCTGATACTAAGACTGTTAAAGCAATTAACTTCTACAAGCACAATGAAACACCGGGTCTTGGTGGTGAAATCCAAAACCCACGTTGGACGTCTATGTTCGAAGGTAAAAAGCTACCACTTGATATCGTAAAAGGTACTGCTGGTAACAACGAACACAAAGTAGATGGTCTTTCTGGTGCGACATTAACATCTGTAGGTGTTGATAACACAGTTGACTTCTGGACAGGCGACAAAGCGTTCGGTCCATTCCTTGCGAACGTACGTAAAGGAGCATTGAACTAATGGCAAATGCAAAAGAAATGAAAGAAGTCTTGTTTGGCCCTGTTTTTGCGAACAACCCAATTGCGCTTCAAGTACTTGGTATTTGTTCTGCACTAGCAGTGACATCAAGCCTTAAGAATGCACTTATCATGTCAATCGCTCTGACATTAGTATGTGCTTTCTCAAGCTTATTTATCTCTATGATCCGTAACCACATCCCATCAAGCGTTCGTATCATCGTTCAGATGACTATCATCGCTTCATTGGTAATCGTGGTAGACCAAACGCTTCAAGCGTTTGTATATGCAACAGCGAAAGAGCTTTCGGTATTCGTTGGTCTAATCATTACTAACTGTATCGTAATGGGTCGCGCAGAAGCATACGCAATGAAGACACCACCACTGATGTCATTCCTTGATGGTATCGGTAACGGTTTAGGTTACTCAGTTGTACTTCTAACTGTTGCATTCATTCGTGAACTAGGTGGTTCAGGTACACTATTTGGTATCGAGATTTTACCACTTATTTCTGAAGGCGGTTGGTACCAGCCTATGGGTCTATTAATCCTACCGCCAAGCTCGTTCTTCATCATTGGTTTCTTCATCTGGGTACTTCGTACTTATAAGAAAGACCAAGTAGAAGCGAAGGCATAAGGAGAGAGAGATGGAACAATATATTAATTTATTCGTTAAAGCGGTTTTCATTGAAAACTTAGCGTTATCTTTCTTCCTAGGTATGTGTACTTTCCTTGCTGTATCTAAGAAAGTAACCACATCAATGGGTCTAGGTGTTGCAGTAATCTTCGTTCTTGGTGTTGCTGTTCCAGTAAACCAATTAGTTTACTCTGCAATCTTAGCGCCAGGTGCACTAGAGTGGTTAGGCTTCCCTGAAGCTGACTTAAGCTTCCTTAAGTTCCTAACTTTCATCGGTGTAATCGCAGCACTTGTACAGATCCTTGAGATGACTCTAGACAAGTTCTTCCCTGCGCTTTACAACGCACTAGGCATCTTCTTACCACTAATCACTGTAAACTGTGCGATTTTCGGTGCAGTAGCATTCATGGTTGAGCGTAACCTGAACTTCGGTGAGTCTGTGGTATTTGGTTTAGGCTCAGGTGTAGGTTGGGCACTAGCAATCGTATTACTTGCTGGTATCCGTGAGAAGATGAAGTATTCAGACGTACCAGATGGTCTTCGTGGTTTAGGTATTACCTTCATCACTGTAGGTCTAATGGGTCTTGGCTTCATGTCATTCTCTGGTATTTCACTTTAATTTAGCGAGGAAAAATCATGCTTGAGGTATATTTAGGCGTAGGGATGTTCATCGCTATCGTTGTAATGCTTGTATTGATCATCATTGCAGCGAAGTCGAAGCTTGTACCAAGCGGTGACATCACAATCAGCATTAACGGTGACCCTGAAAAGGCAGTTACTTCAGCACCAGGTGGTAAACTACTAGGTGCACTAGCAGACGCTGGTATCTTCATTTCATCTGCTTGTGGCGGTGGTGGTTCTTGTGGCCAATGTACCGTTCACGTTAAAGCGGGTGGTGGTGATATCCTGCCAACTGAGCTTGACCATATTTCAAAAGGTGAAGCACGTGAAGGTTGTCGTCTAGCGTGTCAGGTTGCTGTTAAAACTGACATGGAAATCGAAGTAGAAGAAGAAATCTTCGGTGTTAAGAAGTGGGAATGTACAGTTATCTCTAACGATAACAAAGCGACATTCATTAAAGAGCTTAAGCTTGGTATCCCTGATGGTGAGGTTGTACCTTTCCGTGCAGGTGGTTATATCCAAATTGAAGCGCCAGCTCACCACGTTAAATACTCGGACTTCGATATTCCTGAAGAATACCGTGGAGATTGGGAGCGTTTTGGCTTCTTCAATCTTGAGTCTAAAGTTGACGACGAAACGATCCGTGCATACTCAATGGCTAACTACCCAGAAGAGTACGGCATCATCATGCTTAACGTACGTATCGCGACTCCGCCGCCAAACAACCTAAGCCTACCATGTGGTAAGATGTCATCGTTCATCTGGTCACTTAAAGAAGGTGATAAAGTAACTATTTCTGGTCCATTCGGTGAATTCTTTGCGAAAGAAACTGATGCAGAAATGGTATTCGTAGGTGGTGGTGCTGGTATGGCGCCAATGCGTTCACACATCTTCGACCAGCTTAAGCGTCTCAACTCAGACCGTAAGATGTCTTTCTGGTACGGTGCACGTTCTAAGCGTGAGATGTTCTACGTAGAAGATTTCGATGGCCTAGCGGCTGATAACGAAAACTTTGAATGGCACGTAGCACTTTCTGATCCTCAACCAGAGGATAACTGGGAAGGTTACACAGGCTTTATCCATAATGTTCTTTTAGAAAACTACCTGAAAGACCATGAAGCGCCAGAAGATTGTGAGTTCTACATGTGTGGTCCTCCAATGATGAACGCGGCTGTAATCAATATGCTTAAAGATTTAGGTGTTGAAGACGAAAACATCTTACTAGATGACTTCGGTGGCTAAATCAGCGTTATCTCAGTGAACACTTCACTGAAATAAGATAGACTTAAACCCCAAGCAATAAGCTTGGGGTTTTTTTTGGGATAGAGAAAAGTATGAAGAAACTAGTAGGCATTTTTATATTACTGTTAACAGTTATTTTAAGTGGCTGTTTTGACAATAAGGAAGATATTCAACCTATTGTGATCCACGGGAAAACAATGGGGACGACTTATACGATAAAAACTTTTCCAAGAGAACCGTCATTGACGGCTGAGGCGCTAAAAGCAGACGTAGACACTCTTTTAGTAGCTGTGAATCAGTCTATGTCACCTTGGGTTAAAAATTCTGAAATCAATCAATTTAATGCCTTAGCTGCAAATACATTTATGCCAATCAGTGACGATTTTAAAGCTGTTGTAATTGAATCTGTTCGTTTAGGCAGATCAACAGAAACTCTTGATGTTACTATGGGCCCTCTCATTGATCTTTGGGGCTTTGGTATTGATAAAAGACCTACAAAGACACCAACTCCAGAACAAATTGATAAAGTTAAACAAACCATAGGCGTTGATAAACTAATTTTAACTGATGAAGGGTTAGCTAAAACCATCGAAGGGTTAGAGTTGTCATTTTCTGCAACAGCAAAAGGCTATGGTATCGATAAAGTTGCAGAATTACTCGAAAGTAAAGGGATGACCAATTATATGGTTGAAATTGGTGGAGAGCTCAGAATTGCTGGACGAAAAGCACTAGATCAACCATGGCGCATTGCAATTGAACAACCTGATGCACCGATTGGTAAACGTGAAGTTCATCGGTTACTTGCTGAGCTAGGTAATATGGGCATGGCAACTTCAGGCGATTACCGTATTTTCTATGAAATGGATGGCGAGACTTATACGCACTTGATTGATCCTGCGACAGGTAAACCAGTTAAGCACGATTTAGTATCAGTGACGGTTTTACATCCTTCTGCAATGACTGCTGATGGCTTGGCCACAGCACTGACTGTCATGGGCACAGAACGAGCAAAAGCTTACGCAGAAGAGCACAATTTAGCTGTATATTTAATTAGTAAAAGTAATGAAGGGTTAGTGACCTATTCAAGCCCAGCTTTTGCGCCTTATTTGTAAATAAGGCAATTTTGATTAATTAGTCGAAATAGTACACTAAGCGCGTTATAATGGAGGTTGTTTAAATGCCGTCATTTGGTTCAGATACACTGAGCCGTTAAACTGTTTTTAAGGGGCTTGTGCATGTCACTATTTTTCCTAACTTTTGGGTTACTTATTTTAATTGTTGCAGCTATGGCTGTCGGTGTAATCGTGCAAAAGAAATCTATGGCAAGCAGCTGTGGCGGTTTAGGCGCGGTTGGTATTGAAAAGTCATGTGATTGCGATGATCCATGTGACCGACGCAAAAAGCGTATGGCGAAAGAACAAGCTTGGAAAGAGAATCAGATTCTTTAAGTTAAACTAAGCAAATCATCTTTAATTAAATGCGAGCGAAGGCTCGCATTTTTGATCTGAGGCTAAAATGACGAAAACATGGTACTTCCTCAGGCACGGGAAACCAGTTACTACTGGCATTCTAACTGGTTCTAAAACTGACGTTGCCGTGTCTGAGTTAGGGTTAGCAGCGATGGAGTCTGCTTTACCAAAAACAGTTCAATTTGATGCCTGTATTACCTCCCCCATGCAGCGTTGTCTGAGCTTTGCGAAAAAGCAATCTAGACAAGCAAGCTTACCACTGGAGATAGCAAAGCAGCTTCAAGAAATGGATTTTGGAGATTGGGATGGTCGAACTTATGAGTGGCTTTGGGAGAACACACAGAATCCAAGTATAGGTGAATTTTGGCAGTCGCCTTGGCAACATACGCCGCCAAATGGAGAGTCCCTTTACGCGTTTAGGTCTCGTGTCAGACAATGGTGGGAGACAGAACTATCAACCCGACATACAACACATAACCTAGTGGTGACTCATGCCGGTGTGATCAAACAAATGTTAGCTGAAGTCCTTAACTTACCTTTAAATTCACTGTCTTCTATCAATAGTTTAGACGTTGGCTATGCTACATTGGTAAAGATAGAGGTTTACTTTGATGAAGCACATAAGCCGTGGCCTAAAGTTGTGTTTTAGCCATCTAGACTTCATAATACGGTTTTTCTGATTAATCTTGGGAATAAGCTGAAACTGCTTAACTGTCCCCGCAACTGTGAAGTGCATTTAAATGCACGAAGTCAGATACCAAGGTCAGAAAAATCCTCTTGAGCGGGCGTACTCAAGAGCACACAATTTTAGCCGTAATTCGGTTAGGACTGTGCGTTTGTGTCTGCCCAACAGTTAATAAGGGTACGAATGCAATCAGTTTGTCAGCACTCTGAATTTGCTCTGCAAGTTTCAAACTTAGATTTGGTGCTAGATAACCATCAAATATTACAAAACATCTCTTTCGATGTAACTGAAGGGCAGTTTATTGGTTTATTGGGTCCTAATGGGGCTGGTAAATCATCCTTGCTACGTTGTCTTTATCGTTTTCTCGCTCCTTCAAGTGGCCACATAAGGCTTTTTGGCAAAGCGATTGCTAATTATTCCCATAACGAGTATGCCCAGCAAGTTGCTGTGGTCCTGCAAGAAATGCCAGAGCATTTTAATCTATCGCTTTACGATGTGGTTGCTATGGGGGTAACCCCACACAAAAGTTTGTTCTCACCATTAAATAAAACCGATCATGCGTTAATTATAAAGTCTATTGAACAGGTTGGTTTGACACACAAAACTAATGAGGCATTTGCTCACCTTTCTGGTGGTGAAAAGCAAAGGGCGTTGATTGCCAAAGCCATGGCGCAAAAACCTAAACTTCTGATCATGGATGAGCCAACCAGTCACTTGGATGTGAAATACCAAATACAAATTATGGAGCTTGCAAAAGCAATGGGGATCACTGTGATTGCTTCTTTCCATGATTTAAATCTTGCGGCAGCTATGAGCGATAGTCTGCTGGTGCTACAACAGGGTGAGCTATACAAAAGTGGAACGCCAAGTGATGTGTTAGATGCGCAGTTACTCAGTGATGTGTTTGGTGTTTGTGCCGATGTCTCACAAGTACCTTGCCCGTATCGAGATAAAACCCATATTCCTCATATCCGCTACCACTTTGGGTATCAACTATGAAGCCGCTCATTTCGCTGTTAATTTTGCTGATAAGCTGTTTTTTTAGTGCTTTAGTTGCCATTAAGCATGGCGCGATTGATATTAATGCGAGTGCTGTTTGGCAAACGCTATTTGCATATGATGCCAACGTCTTTGAGCAAAAAATTGTTATGGAACTACGGATTCCCAGAGTGATTTTGGCATTTGTTGCTGGCAGTGGCTTGGCGTTGGCGGGCATTATTTTGCAAACAGTGACCCGTAACCCTTTGGCAGATCCTTACCTTTTTGGTATTTCATCAGGCGCATCATTTGGCGTCGTGTTACTTATAACATTTACAGGTATCACAGCTGGTTGGGCGATGTCAGGGGCGGCGTTTTTAGGTAGTGCGCTGGCAATGACCCTATTGTTGCTGATTGCCTATGGACAAAGGTCTAGACAGGTAGAAGCGATGTTACTCGCCGGTGTTGCCTTATCTTTCTTATTTAGCGCATTTACCAGCTTGCTGTTGTATTGGAGTGATCCACAAGCCGTGAGTGCCATTATGTTTTGGAACTTAGGCAGCTTTAGTCGCGCTGATTGGCAATGGTTGTGGTTGCCTTGTTCAATTGTATTGCTATGTATGGCTTGTATGCTGTTGTTTAGGCGCGGTTTAAACGCACTATTACTGGGTGACGAAAGCGCTGCAACTTTAGGTATTCAGGTGGCTAAATTACGTTTAGGTATGTTGCTATTAAGCTCATTGCTGACCGCTGTATTGGTTGCTATGTGCGGTGGCATTGGCTTTGTCGGGTTAATGATCCCGCATTTGGTACGTTTTTTTATTTCACAGGCAACTTCAATTGGTCTGCTGTGTACTGCTTTAAGTGGTGGTTTGATGATGATCTGGGTAGATTTATTTGCCCGTACTATTCTTGATAATCAAGAGCTTCCCATTGGTGTTATCACTGCCGCAATAGGTAGTGTGTTCTTTTTAACTTTACTGACTCTCAAACAAAAAAGGCCTTAGCGTATGTTCTCAGTTAAAGCACTTGATACGCGTTCACGTGAACTTATCGAAAAAAAAATAAACCTGAAAACGAAGCCTTTGGGTGCGTTAGGTGAGCTAGAAACATTGGCTAAACAGCTGATGACTATTTTCTCTCAGGGTATTGAACCTGAGCAGCTTTCAGTATTTAGACCACAAATCAGCAAACCGACTCTAACCGTCTTTGCAGGCGATCACGGTATTGCTGCAAAAGGTGTCTCTATCGCGCCTAGTGAAGTGACAGGCCAAATGGTAGCGAATTTCGCGTCTGGGGGCGCTGCAATTAATGTTTTCAGCAAACAATTAGGGTGGCAACTCGAGATAGTAGATTGCGGTATTTTAAATGTACCTGATCAGGCCTTAGGTGTTACGTCACAGCGTTTGGGGTCAGTCACGCGTTCATTTGATGAATGTGAAGCGCTAACCCAAGCTCAAGAAGCGCAAGGTTTTGAGTTTGCCAAGAAGCTTATTAATAAACAATATCAGCAAGGTTGTAATACTTTTGCATTTGGTGAGATGGGCATTGGCAATACCAGTGCAGCATCGGCTATTTTTAGCGCGTTGAGTGGACTCTCTGCTGAGTACACGGTGGGGCTTGGCACGGGCGTCTCAAATGAAGTGGTAGATAAAAAAGTAGAGCTGATTAATACCGCGCTAAACTTACACCGAGATAAACTTAACGACCCGCATGCAATCTTACGTTGTTTGGGTGGGTTTGAGATCTGTCAAATGGTTGGCGCTATGTTGGCTGTCGCTGAGTTACAGCAGGTTATTATTGTCGATGGCTTTATCGCAACAGCGGCAGCATTACTGGCAATTCGTATTGAGCCAAACAGTCAAAGCTATATGGTGTTTGCTCATTGCTCTTCTGAGCAAGCACACCTGCAAATGTTAGATTCAATTAATGCTAAGCCTCTTTTAGATCTTGGTCTTAGATTGGGTGAAGGGACTGGGGCTGCATTGAGCTTACCTCTACTACAAAGTGCTCTGGCGTTTTACAACGACATGAATAGCTTTGATGACGCGAATGTCACGAAAGTTGTTTGATATGAATAAACAACACTTTTTATTGGCAGTGAGCTTTTTAACTCGCGTGCCTGTGCATTTTAAACAAGAGATTGAAGACAATGCACTCAGTGAAGCCAGTGGTTATTTTGCCTTAGTTGGTTTGTTGTTGGGTGTGGCTTTGGCTTCTGTATACGGTGTTGCGTCTTGGGTTTTTCCTTCAAGCGTTGCTGTGATCCTCACTCTCGCACTGGGTATTTTAATTACCGGTGCATTTCATGAAGATGGTTTTGCCGATGTCTGGGATGGTTTTGGTGGCGGTTGGACTGTCTCGCAAAAGCTATCGATTATGAAAGACAGCCGCCTAGGCACGTATGGTGCCAGCGCACTTATTTTATTACTGTTATTAAAGTTTCAATTGTTGAGCCTGCTTAGCGATAGCTTTACACAAGTATTGTGCGCACTGGTATTAGGTCATACGCTAAGCCGTGCAATGGCGACGAGTATCATTGGTAAGCTTACTTATGTACAAGAAGATGCCCAATCAAAAGTAAAGCCAGTCGCCATGTCGCTCTCTTCTCATGCAAAAGATTTCCTCGCTTTAACCTCAGTGTGCACTTTATTTCTGCTTTGGCTTTTTACACCATTGTCATTCATTGACGTGGTTATTTTAGTCGTCGCCTTATTTGTCACTCGTCAATTGTGTATAAGTTGGTTTAAGCAGCAGCTAGGTGGATATACGGGGGATTGCTTGGGCGCCGCACAACAATGTTGTGAAATCATGATTTATTTAACTTTAGTAGCGCTCAGGGGGTAGCGGATGCGAGAGATTACTTATGACTCAAAATAATATTCATCTCATTCTAGGTGGCGCGCGCTCTGGCAAAAGCAGTTTCGCAGAACATACGGCATTGGATTTATATACTTCAGGCAAAGTGAGTAAACTTGTATACATCGCCACGGCAGAAATTAAAGATGCTGAGATGGTTGAGCGCGTATCTCATCACCGCGCCACACGAGATAAACGCTGGCAAGTGATTGAAGAGTCAT
Organism: Pseudoalteromonas sp. NFXS53; assembly: GCF_056629255.1. Taxonomy (NCBI): domain Bacteria; kingdom Pseudomonadati; phylum Pseudomonadota; class Gammaproteobacteria; order Alteromonadales; family Pseudoalteromonadaceae; genus Pseudoalteromonas; species Pseudoalteromonas sp. NFXS53. Next base: position 51,401 of record NZ_JBWVBR010000014.1, read on the forward strand.
GGCACCTAGCCGACATATTACAAAAGTTTGGTAGCGACACTTGCGTATTAATCGACTGTTTAACCTTATGGTTAACGCATGGGTTATGTGAAAAATCAGAGTCTGAATTACAAGTACAAAAGCAGCGTTTGCTCGAGGCATTACAACATACACGAGCATCGGTTTTGCTAGTCAGCAATGAAGTAGGTCATGGCATCGTGCCACTCGGCGAGTTAAGCCGCGTGTTTGTCGACCAGTCTGGCTGGTTAAATCAAGATATCGCCAAAGTTGCCCAGCGTGTTGACTTTATCATGGCTGGCTGCCCGTTAAGGATTAAATAAGTGAGTAAGATGAAAACGTTAATGGTTCAGGGCACCACATCTGATGCGGGTAAAAGCACTTTGGTTGCGGGTTTATGCCGCGTGCTTGCTAGACAAGGGATTAAGGTTGCGCCGTTTAAACCTCAAAATATGGCACTCAATAGTGCGGTGACGCCTTGTGGCGGTGAAATAGGCCGTGCTCAAGCACTGCAAGCCATCGCTGCGAAACAGGCTTTGAGTACTGATTTTAATCCTATTTTACTTAAACCCAATAGCGATACCGGTGCGCAAGTCATCATTCATGGCCGTGCCATTAGCAATATGGAAGCGGCAAAATACCATGATTATAAAAAAGTTGCGATGCAGGCTGTGCTCGAATCGCATCAAAGATTAGCGTCTGATTTTGATGCCATCATGGTAGAAGGCGCAGGAAGTCCTGCGGAAATCAATCTACGCGAAAATGATATCGCTAACATGGGGTTTGCTTGTGAAGTAGATTGCCCTGTGATCATCATTGCTGATATTGATAAAGGCGGCGTGTTCGCACATCTTGTCGGCACCTTAATGTTACTCAGTGAGTATGAACAGTCCTTGGTGCAAGGCTTTGTGATCAACCGTTTTCGTGGCGATATTGCTTTGTTGCAATCGGGTCTTGATTGGCTCGAAGAAAAAACGGGTAAACCTGTGTTAGGTGTGTTGCCTTATATGCATGGCTTAAACATCGACGCTGAAGATGCCGTCGCAATGGATAATGTGGTGACTGACAAAGAACTCACGGTCAGTGTGTTGTTACTGCCGCATATTAGTAATCACACTGACTTTGATAGCCTGCGGTTAAACCCTCAAATTGATTTGCGTTATGTAAAACATACCGAGCAAATCGGGCAAACTGATCTGATTATTATCCCGGGCAGTAAAAACGTCATCAACGACTTAGCTTTCTTGCAGACGCAAACATGGCAAACCGAAATACAACGTCACTTACGTTATGGCGGTAAGGTGCTAGGCGTGTGTGGTGGTCTACAAATGTTAGGTAAACGCATTTGTGATCCTGATGCCATAGAAAGCTCACAATCTGAAATTGTAGGATTAGGGGTAGCTGATTTTGAAACAAAGCTTACGCAAACTAAAACCCTGACTCAAGTACAGGGTAAGTGTGTTATCAACCAGCAAAGCGTGGACATTAAAGGCTATGAAATTCACTGCGGGCAAAGTAGCGGCCCCGCCCTTGAAAAGCCATTTATGTATTTTACTGATCATCCACAAGGTTTCCTGCAAGACGGTTTTATATCTGATGATAACCAAGTTGTTGGTACTTACTTACACGGTTTGTTTGATGAGCCCAAAGCGGCTGAAGCCATTTTAAACTGGGCGAGTAATGGCAAGCTAACAGAAACGAATTTTAGTCTAGATGAGCATCGTGAAAAACAGCTAGAGTGGCTGGCAGATGAATGTGAAGCGCATTTAGATATGAACAAAATTAAAGCATTAATCAATTTATAGGGTGTGAATTATGAGCGAACAAGATAGACATCAACAGAGACAACAAAAAGTTAAAGAGAAGGTGGATGAAAAGGTTGCTGCTGCCAATATCGAAAAGGGTATTTTTCAAGTCATCACAGGTAATGGCAAAGGTAAATCGACGTCAGGTTTTGGTGTTGTGACGCGTTGTGTCGGTCACGGTCAAAATGCTGCGGTAGCTCAGTTTATTAAAGGTATGTGGGACTGCGGTGAGCGTAACTTACTTGAAAAAGTAGGCGTGCCTTTTGCGGTAATGAAAACCGGCTTTACCTGGGAAACACAAAACCGTGAAACAGACACTGCTGCAGCGGTTGAGACATGGCAGCAAGCCAAAAAGTGGTTAGCAGACGAGAGTATAGATTTAGTGTTACTTGACGAGCTGACCTACATGGTCAGTTATGATTATTTAGACTTAGATGAAGTGATCAGCGCCATCGAAAATCGTCCGAAAATGCAGTCTGTGATCGTGACAGGTCGTGGTGCTCATCGTCGTTTAACTGAGCTTGCTGACACCGTAAGTGAAGTACGAAACGTGAAGCATGCTTTTGAATCAGGCGTCAAAGCACTAAAAGGATTCGATTACTGATGTGCTTAAAAAGGACTTTAATCATCATTTTTTTGCTGCTTACAAGTCAATATGTAGCAGCAAATCAATCACAAAATGCGTCACAACCAGATACTCAACATAAAGCACAACGTATTGTGGCTTTAGCGCCGCACATTGTTGAAAACTTATTTGCTATAGGTGCAGGCGGTAAAATTGTCGGTACCGTTGAATATGCAGATTATCCAGAGCAAGCGCTTGAGATCTCAAGAATTGGCGGCTATCACGGCGTTCAACTTGAGAAGTTATTAGCTTTAAAACCAGATCTGGTGATCGCTTGGCAAACTGGCAATAAAAAAGCGGATCTTGAAAAACTAGAGCAGCTAGGCATTAAAGTGGTTTATAGTGCAACCAATGATCTAGCTAAAGTATCAGAGCAACTGATAAAGTTTGGTGAGCTAACAGGTCATCAAGCACAGGCCAAGAAAGTGGCTAAAGAGTTTGATGCGCGTTTAGCCAAGTTACAAAGCCAATACCAAGACGCAAAGTCGCTGGATGTTTTCTATCAACTTTGGCCTGAGCCCATGATGAGTGTGAACAAAAACACCATGATCCATCAGGTATTATCAATTTGCCAAGTCAATAATGTGTTTGCTCACAGTCGAGCTGATTACCCGCAAATTAGTATCGAAAATGTGCTTAAGTTTAAACCGCAAGTAATCGTATTACCTGAAGAGAAAACAAAGAAAGACGTGCAGCATACTAATTGGCAAAATTGGCCTCAGATCCCAGCTGTCGAACATCAGCAGTTCATTAGAGTCAATGCCGATCTGTTACACCGATTTAGTGTACGAGCGCTCGATGGCGTTGCGGACTTATGTGGTAAACTGTCGCAATCTCGCCGTTATTATCAAGAGCAATCATAATGAAGACTTGGTCAGACTTTATTGCTGAACAAAGCCAGCAAACCTACCTTAAAGATACACTAAAGCACGTCGCTCAAAAGCGCACTGAAGGCGTGACGGTATTTCCTCCCGAGCAACAAGTATTTTCAGCGTTTGATGCCACGCCATTTGAGCAGGTCAAAGTGGTCATTTTAGGCCAAGACCCTTACCACGGGCCAGATCAAGCTCATGGTTTATGCTTTTCGGTTTTACCGGGTATTAAACCGCCTCCATCATTGGCGAATATGTATAAAGAGCTAGTGCAAGACATAAAAGGGTTTAGTATCCCTGAGCATGGTTATTTGATGCCATGGGCTGAGCAGGGTGTGTTATTACTTAATACCGTATTGACGGTTGAACAAGGACAAGCACATTCGCACAAACACCTAGGTTGGGAAAAGTTTACCGATAGGGTAATTGAAGAAATTAACCAACAAAGAGAAGGCGTGGTGTTTTTGCTGTGGGGCGCCCATGCACAGAAGAAGGGTAAGAACATAGATAAAGTGCGCCATCATGTTTTACATGCACCACATCCATCCCCCTTGTCAGCTCACAGAGGTTTTTTTGGTTGTCAGCACTTTTCAAAGACAAACGACCTACTAACCAGTTTGGGTAAAACACCTATAAACTGGCAAGTTTAAACACACTTCAAAAAACGAAAAATGGCTCCCAAAGGAGCCATTTTTTAGATTAAATCTAGTTCTTCTAGATCTAAGTTGTCTGCAAAGTAATCGAGTTCTTGCAGCTCTTTGCGAAGACGTTGTTTTTCTTTATAGGCTTCAATTTCGCGCCACTTTCGTTTTTGTTTTTTTGAAGAGGTGCGTTTTGTTGTTTCAGGACTTTCTAATACTGCAATGATATCGTCTAGGCTATCCATGATGTTCTCCCATTGATTATTGACCTCAAATGACGGTTTTACGTCAGCTCTGTATATTTGATATACGTTTCGAGCAACTTCGGTATATCATAACTCGCTTAAAAATAAAACAACTATGTGTTGCTTTTGTTACAGTAAGGTAACAGTTTGATGAAGATGAAACGCGGGGAAACATAGGGCGTGCTTATCTTTGAGGTATGAATTTTGTTCAAATCAAAGGCTTTCAATACGCGAAATGAGCTACGAAGCATAATGGGTTATGTAAGTGGCGAATGACAAAGTAGTGGAAGCCTTTGGTTGAACTCTTCGAGCAGCGTGAGTTGAACATTTATTCGTCGTTATCGGCTGACTTACATAGAATAACTATGCTACGCAGCCTCTGCCTGGCCTAAATATCCAACTCACAGCTGCAAAAGCATACAACAAAGGTCAGCACGCCCTCGCTTCAGGCATAAAAAAACGCCGCATAATGCGGCGTTTATATTAAATATGTTTATTAATTATAGTGCTTTAAAACGCGCTTCTAGTGTTTCTTGCGCTTCAGCAAAAGCACGAATACCTTCAGCAAGCTTTTCAGTGGCCATCGCATCTTGGTTATGCTGCCAGCGGAATTGCGCTTCGGTTAATGGCGCAGGCTTAGCTTGTACTTCATAGTCGTTTTCAAGTAAGTACGCTTGTGCGTCAGTCAGTTCACCAAGCTCTTCAAGCAGTGTAGGGCTAATTGTTAGCTTGTCACAACCCGTTAATGCAATGATTTCACCGGTATTTCTAAAACTTGCACCCATTACCACAGTGTTATAACCATGCTGCTTATAGAACGAGTAGATGCTACGAACAGATTGCACACCAGGGTCTTGTAGTGGATCAGTTGGCTTTTCTAGCCCGTTAGCAACGTGCCAGTCAAGAATACGACCCACAAATGGTGAGATTAGGAAAACATTGGCATCAGCACATGCACGGGCTTGTGCACTGCTAAATAATAGCGTCAGGTTACACTTAATACCTTCTTTCTCTAACTGTTCAGCTGCTTTGATGCCTTCCCAAGTCGATGCAATCTTGATTAAGATTTTGTCTTGGCTGATACCTTGCTCTTTGTACAGTGCAAGTAAGGTTTTTGCTTTAGCAATCGTCGCTTCGGTATCAAAAGATAAGCGCGCATCTACTTCAGTTGAGATGTAGCCCGGGACAATATTGGCAATCTCTTTACCAATTAATACGGCAAAGTAATCACACGCTAATTCAACTTGTTTGTCTGCGTCAGACTCGTTCGCTTTTGCGAAATCCCAAGCTTGCGTTAAATAGGCTTGATAGGCTGGCATTTCAGCTGCTTTTAAAAGCAGTGAAGGGTTAGTGGTTGCATCTTCTGGTTGATGCTTACGAATGGCTTCAATGTCGCCAGTGTCGGCAACGATTGATGAATGCTGTTTTAGCCTATCTAATGCTGATGTCATTATGTTTCCTCATTCCTCTTACAGCTTATGGGCAAACTCTACTTCTCCTATGTTGCAATAGCGTGAATGGCATGAATAGGTCATTTGTCCTTATCTGACACTCACAAGTTGAGAATTAAAAAATATTCAAAGGAAGAAGAAGAGCACATATCCCGCATTACTTGCTACTTAACAATCTTCACTTGCAGTAACAAAGGGATAGTGTTGAAATTGACACTAATTAATTTTTAAGTCAATAGGTAAGCCATGATCACAGTGATCTCTCCCGCGAAAAACTTAGATTACGATACGCCAGCGCATATCGACACTTTCACGCAGCCTGAGTTACTTGAACACTCAGAAGAGTTAATGACAGTGTGTCGTGAATTATCACCGCAGCAAATTGGCAGCTTGATGAAAATTAGTGACAAGCTTTCAGGCTTAAATGCTGCACGCTTTAGCGAGTGGGCGCAGCCTTTCACACCTATTAATGCGAAACAGGCGGTGCTGGCATTTAACGGCGATGTGTACACTGGCTTAGACGCGGCATCATTAGATGAAGGCACACTAAGCTATGCACAATCTCACTTACGTATTCTTTCTGGCTTATATGGCGTACTAAAGCCGCTAGATCTGATGCAGGCTTACCGTTTAGAAATGGGCACTAAGCTTGAAAATACTCGTGGCAAGAACCTCTATGAGTTTTGGGGCACAGTGATCGCTGAAAAAATCAATGAGGCGTTAGCGGCTGAAGGTACGACGCAATTAGTGAACCTTGCTTCAAACGAGTATTTTAAAGCTGTTAATAAAAAAGCGCTTAAAGCAGATATCATCACCCCTGTATTTAAAGACTGCAAAAATGGTCAATATAAGGTGATCAGCTTCTATGCGAAGAAAGCCCGCGGCATGATGGCGCGCTACATTATGGAAAACCAAGTGACATCGCTTGAAGCGTTAAAAGCATTTGACGTTGCGGGTTACTATTTTAGTGCAGAAGCAACTCAAAAAGAAAATGAGCCGGTTTTCTTACGCGCTGAACAAAACTAACTTAAAACTCATAATGCACTGAGCTGTGCGGGCTTCACGCTGCTCGCACTATTATCCTTTTTTACAGACCCACCTTTTACACAATGTAGAGCAATAATGAATAGAAACGTCCTTTTCTTGGCTATTTGTCAGGGCTTAATGACCACAGGTAATATCTTATTAGTGACGATTTCTGCGCTTGTGGGTCAAGCATTAAGCCCATCGAGTGCACTCACAACTTTACCGGTCGCAACACAAATGCTGGGATTATTACTGACAACGGTTCCTGCCTCATTACTCATGGAGAAAATAGGCCGTAAAAAAGGCTTTAGTTTGGGAAACCTAATCGGTATCAGCGGTACAGTTTTAGGGTTTTATTCATTATTGAATAGTCAGTTTTGGCTATTTTCATTCGCCACTTTCTTAATCGGCGTTGGTATTGGCTTCGCAACTCTGTATCGTTTTGCTGCCATTGAAGCGAGTGACAACCCTGCCACTGCGATTTCAGCGGTAATGGCAAGTGGTGTCGTGGCGGCTGTATTAGGCCCCAATTTAGCGGTTTGGGTGAATAACCATTACCCTGAAATTAATTATGCCAATGCTTTTGTTGCCTTGATGGTGCTTTATATTTTGGCTTTGTGTTTACTACAGCTTGTGAAGTTTAATGAACTCAGCCAAGCAAGCTCAGATAAACCACAACGGCCTTTATCTGAGATTATGACCCAGCCTAAGTTTTTGCTTGCCGTGCTGATTGCGATGATCAGCTACACCACAATGAACTTGCTGATGACCGCCACACCTTTGGCGATGCATCGCCATGGTTATGATCTTGCTGAGTCAGCGCTTGTGATTGAATGGCATGTTTTGGGAATGTTTGTACCTTCATTTTTTACTGGCAAGCTGATTAATCGCTTTGGTCAGAGCAACATCATGCAAGCAGGTGTAGTTATTGTATTGCTATGTTGTTTGGTGAATTTAATGGGCCTGAGTCACTGGCACTTCTTAGTCGCCTTGTGTTTATTAGGGATTGGTTGGAACTTTATGTTTATTGCCGCTACACAAATGGTGAGCGAGAGCTATTTGCCCCATGAGCGGGCTAAGTCACAAGCCAGTAATGAATTCCTCGTTTTTAGTATGGTGACGGTTTCTTCATTGGGCGCAGGCTGGCTTGAAGCTGAAATAGGCTGGCAGTTATTAAATATGCTGACTATCCCTGTGATGCTTTTGGCTGCGGGTATTATCTGGCGACTAAAGCCCAAACTTATAACAACACAAAGCGCAGTATAAACTTTATAGCGAAATTGCATCTGGCAATTTAAAAAATCCAGTCACAATGCTATCGCGTTGCTGTAAGTCTTTCGCTTTAATATTATATTGCTCTATAAACTGCTCTGGCGACCCTGTTTTTTGTAATAGCGGTTCAGTGTCGCATACCGCCAAGGCACGCCATTTATTTATGACATGCTCGGGGCATGAAGGCAGTACAGACAGTATATGTTTACTCTCATTAAATTCACTATTCATAGTAAGCTCCAACATTTCATTGGTTGCAGCCCCAAACCAGCAACTGTTATTTTCGGCAATACATACAATCGGGAAGTAAGGCGCAAGCGCTGGAAAAACATCATTTCTGTAGAGTGTCACTTGCCAATACCTTTTCGCAATAGTACAGAACTGTTCGAAGCTGGTGATGGCAGAGAAGCCTGAATTAGCAACTGGTGTTATCTCAACCCTAGGTTTATTAGGGTTAACGGTATCGTTAGCAACATCAATATATAGATCATCGACTATCATGGCGTTTTGAAAGTATTCGTCTCTTAGGGAGCCCCACACTTGTTTAATTTCATGACCAGCTTGTAGCTTTGTAATTAGCGGTGATAAAGCTTGATGTGGATTTGAGGCCAGTTTTTCTTTTAAAAGCTCAAATACGGCATTACGAATTTCTTTACAGCGCCCAAGTGGGTAAGGTTTGCCTGAAAAGTGTGGATAATCTTTTATCAGATCAATGTCGGCCTTAATGCGAAGGTGTGCTAAATACTCTGTTAACTCAGTATGTTGTTGTTCAGTTAAGGTCATAACAATATCCTTATTAGAAATTAAAAAGGGTCCATTTTTGGACCCTTTTACTATAAGCTAATTATGACGTTACTTCTTCTTTTTAACTTTGGCTTTTGCCTTTTTCTTGGCTTTTATTTTTGCCGGATCTTTTTTCTTCTTAGGCAACTTCGCTGGTTTGTTCTTCGGCTCTAATCCTTTAATAACACGTGATTTTAGTTGTTGTTCGGTATAGCGCTGAACCTTGCCCAAAATTGCCATATCATGGGCTTCAACTAAAGAGATTGCCGTGCCTTTTTTACCTGCGCGACCTGTACGGCCGATACGGTGTACGTAAATGTCTGCTGTGCGCGGCATATCGAAGTTAAATACATGGGTTATGTCTTGAACATCAATACCACGCGCGGCAACGTCAGTCGCTACTAGAATACGTGTACGGCCCGCTTGGAAGTTGGCCATGGCTGTCATACGCTTGTCTTGCGGCATTTCACCACGTAACCAAGTGGTTTTAATATCGTGAGAGTAAAGCTCACCAACTAGCTTTTCTAGTCGTTCACGCGTTTTGACGAAGACAATCGCTTTTTGCACTTCTTCTTCGTTCTTAAGTAATTCAACAAGTAGTTTTAGCTTGTGATTATAGTCATCAGCTAGGTGCACCCATTGATGAATTTTGCCTTTCTCTTTGCGTGATGGCTCTGCTTCAAGTAATGCTGGATCATTAAGAATGCGATCTGCGAATAACTCAACACTGTCACCTTCAAGGGTGGCTGAGAATAAGAAACACTGACGGCGATTTTTTGCTTCATCACAAATACGTAGCATTTCTTTTTTGAAACCCATGTCTAGCATGCGGTCGGCTTCATCAAGAATAAGCAGCTCAACGTTTTCGGCGTGGAAGTTTTCAGTTTCAAGATATTCCATCAAACGACCCGGTGTCGCGATTAAGATATCGTTGTTCTTTTCGAAAATTTCTTTGTGGCTGCCGTAGTTAATCCCGCCGGTTACCACACCAATTTTAAGGTGGGTATTTGCCGCCAGTAACTGACATTGCTCGTGTACTTGGTAAGCAAGCTCACGGGTAGGCGTCATAATTAATACACGCGCAAAGCCTGGATCGCGACGTGGGAAGTCTAACAAGTATTGGATTGCAGGAATTAAAAACGCAGCTGTTTTACCCGTGCCTGTTGGTGCTGAGGCAAGAATATCTCGACCCATCAGACCTTCAGGAATAGAAAGTTGTTGAATGCTGGTGGCGGTTTTGAATCCCATTTTATCAATAGCTGAGAGGACTTTACCGTCTAGATCAAATTCAGAAAATTGCATAGTGCATCATAAATAAAGGACAATGTGCTCAATTATACGCGTGATAGTGAATTTGGAAAAGCGAGATTATGGCAGGCTTTGCGTTTAAGCAGTTTTGTATTGAGCAAGAGAACACCGCAATGAAGGTCTCAACCGATGGAATTTTGCTGGGTGCTTGGGTGAATTTGTCAGGAGTAAGCAGTCTTTTAGATATTGGTGCAGGCACGGGGCTGTTGTCTTTGATGTGCAAGCAACGTGCTGAATGTTTAGCTGTGACAGCCGTTGAGATTGAATCTGGTGCGTTTCAAGATGCTCGTTTGAATATTCAAAACAGCCCTTGGCAGGATGGCATTAGTTTACATCAATCTTCTATTCAAGATTTTCAAACTGAAACTAAATTCGATTTGGTGATCAGTAATCCACCTTATTTTAACGATAGTTTAAAAGGTCCATCGGCAGCTCGAAATTTAGCTCGACATACGGACTCATTGAGCTTCAGTGCGTTACTAAATGAATTTAAGCGTTTATCTCACCCTAGAAGTCGCCTAGCGGTAGTACTACCTTATAAAGAAGGATTAGAGTTTATTGCGCTAGCGCAACAACAAGATTTGCATCTTGTGCGTAAATGCGAGGTGAAAACGACAGAGCGCAAGGCAGCCAGCCGTTTATTGCTCGAGTTTGAGTATGTTACAAATAGTGGTCTGATTGAGCCAGAGAATACGGTGTTATGTATTCATGAAAATGGGCAATACAGCGAAGATTTTATTGCACTTTGTCGTGACTTTTACCTAAAAATGTAAAAGCGTTCCTTAATTGGGTAGTTTGCGCATTTTTAATTTATATGCGCTAGAATACAAGGTTATATCTAGCTGTTTATATGTGCTGGATACCTTTTCTTTTTATAAATATTTCACGGGGTTTGTATGTCAGATAAGTGCTATATCACAGCACAGCAGTTGCTTGAGGATTCTTTTCGTTTAGCCGCGCAAGTTTATGATGATGGTTTCCGTCCTGACTTCATCATTGGTATTTGGCGAGGTGGTGCGCCTATTGGTATCGCTGTGCAAGAGTATTACGATTACAAAGGCATAGAGACTGATCATATTGCTGTGCGTACATCTTCTTACTATGGTATCGGCAAACAATCAAAAGAAATCAAAGTACACGGTCTTCATTACATCATCGAAAATGCCAATGCAGATGACTCGTTACTCATTGTGGACGATGTATTTGATTCAGGCCGCAGTATTTTCGCATTAAAAGAAAAGCTTTCTGAGCTAATGCGATTAAACTTGCCTAAAGACATTCGTACAGCGTGCCCTTACTACAAGCCAAAGAATACCAAAGTACCTATGAAGCCTGATTATTTCATTCATGAATCAGATGAGTGGTTAGTGTTCCCGCATGAGTTATCAGGTTTAACGCCAGATGAAATTGCAGAGGGCAAATCAGATTTAAGTAATATCAGCGAGTTATTTACTAAATAATCTTGCAGAGAAAAATAAAAAACCGCATTGTGAAATGCGGTTTTTTATTTTCAATATTTATTAAGTTGAACTAAGCCCAACCGTCATAGCGCTTTCTGCGCGATAAAAATAGTGTGAGTACGACACCTATTAATAAACCACCCACACCAACACCACCGCCGTAGGTAAGCATTAAATGCTGTTCTGCTTGTTCAGAAGAAAGTGCTTTTTGCTTTTCATCCGTGACCGCTTTTTCCAATCGCTGAATTGTCTGCTGTAAGTTTTGATTCTCAGCTTGTAAATCTTGATTGAGTTGTTGCAAGCGAGGTAAATCTGTTTGTGCATCGTTGAGTGCTTGCTGTGTTTGTTGTAATTGTTGACCTAGTTCATCTAATTGGTGCGCAAGTCCAGGTTCGCTTGAGACAAACTGAGTTTCAATCCACACTTCACGACCTTTATCATCTGTGATTTGCTGAAAACCATTTTCATTACCCGCCATAATTGCTACTTGGCTACCAGCATCTACAGAGCCAACAATACGGTAGTTTTTACCCGGTCCAGAATGTACATAAACGAATAAATTATCTGAGATATAGGCCGTATTTTCGCTGCTATTACTATTTTCTGTTGTTTGAACATCTTCAGCGAGAGAATAGTGTGAGAAAAGTGCGAAAATTGTTGGCACTAAGATACGTTTTAACATCCATGACCCTTATAGAGAGTTGTTTCTTGAGATAGTATGAATTTCAACGAGTAATATCAAGTGAAGCACTAAACTTCCTTGAACTTGCTGCAAAAAGATTGCAAATACACGCTGCTTTGTATATTTTTACCGTTCTACAATTATATAGGTAATCACTTGCCCTAATGGACACTGAAATAGAACTGAAGTTTTTACTTTCAGATAATGAAGTTCCTCTTATTCCAGGACTCATCATGCAGTTTGCAAAAACTGTAAAAAATAAACCCGCCAAGAATCTAAAAAACGCCTACTTTGATACCCCGAATCGAGAGTTAAGAGCATTAGATATAGGTCTAAGAACACGTTGTTGTGATGAGCAATGTGAACAGACCATTAAATTGGCAGGGCAAGTCGTTGGTGGTCTTCATCAACGTCCTGAATATAATTTACCGATAGATACACCTCGTCCAAATATTTTGGCATTTAAGCAAGACATTTGGCCGCATGGCATGCAGATCACAGCCATTAGTGACAACCTATTTCCAATTTTCAGCACTAACTTTATTCGCCGCACTTGGCTCATTGAAACTGAGCAAGGTTCTAAAATTGAAGTGGTGCTTGATAAAGGTGAAATTGTTGCACAGGGTCAGGTTGAAGCTATTTCTGAGTTAGAGATTGAACTCGTTGAAGGTCAACGTAGCGATCTATTTTTACTTGCCGAGCATTTAATTAGCTTAGGCGGTTTGCGTTTAGGCTTATATTCAAAAGCAGCAAGAGGTTATCGCCTTGCTGATGATAAGCCACTTAAACCCAATAAATATATCGGTGTTGTGAAGTTAAATCGTCATGCAACACAAGAGCATGCACTGGTACAGTGTGTGAACTATGGTATTGAGTTCGTGCAAAAGCATGAGCAGTGCTATTTTAATAAACCAAGTTTAAAGACCCTTAAACGTGTTATTGATGGTATTAATCTGATTAAACATGCGTTTAAGTTATTCGAGCCTATTGTTGAAGGCAATGCGACTGAGCGCTTGCTTAGTGAAATGAATTGGTTATTGAGTGAGTTAGATTGGGTTGAAGATGCGATCCATTTGAAAACATACACTTCAAAGCGCCATGCTTATTATAAAAAAATCAACAATGCGGAAAAATTAGCTGCACTTATTGATGACTTAAAAGCAGAGCAGCCTAGCATCACTGATATAGAAGACTTATTTCACAGTCCTCGCTATAACAAACTGTTGTTAGCTTTAACGCGTTGGTTGGTTGACAAAGGCTGGCGTCAGGAGTGGAGTCAGCATGCGGTATCAGCGGCTGAGTTACCTATCAAAGAGGTGGCGACTGCAGCTTTTGAAAAAGACTGGCAAAAGTTACAATCTGATTTACCTGAGGGCAAAGATTTATGCACGCAAGATTACCTTGCGCTTCGCTCTTTGTTAGATTGTGCTTTGCTGAGTGGTAACTGCTTGGGCTCTTTATATGATAAAGAAACGCGACAATCATTCCGAACGCCTTGGATTGACATTGCTTATGGGATCTATGAGCTAGAAACGCTGGCTTATTTAAAAACCCTATGTGAGCAGCAAAACCTGCCAGAGCTTGAAGAAATAGAATTATGGCTTTCTAAAAAAGCAGACTTTCTAGTTCAAGCGATGGAGCAAAGCCGCAGAGCCTCGCTCAATAGCATGCCATATTGGCGTTAATCATGAAAAAGCTCTATAAATATCTTTTATGGAGCTTGCTCGTATTATCTTCTTCACAAACCTATGCCAATTGGCAAAGTTGGTATAGCGAAGACAATCTATCTATTAGTTATCAAAAACAGGCATCTGGATTAATCGAAATTAAAGCGCAAGCCAGTTTTGATAATGTAAATCGTCAAGCCTTCTTAAACCTCTTAAATGACACACAAAGTGCATCTGAGTGGCTCAGTAACGTCAGAAGCGTCAAATCTCTGCCTTGGCATACTATAGGTGAAAATATTGTTGTTACTGTTCTAAATGCGCCTTGGCCTGTGAAAGACAGAGTGATGCTCACACATTCATGTCATAGGCTTGTTTCTGAGGTCACATCTAGGTTGTTGGTCAAATCTATCGATGAATCAAAAAGAGCGGAATTTTTGCCACTTGAGCAATTTAAGAAGTATATCTTCGTTGCACCCATAGAGGGCAGTTGGTTACTTGAAGAAAATTCAAAGACCTTGCTCATAACCCATCAAATTTATGCCGATCCTCAAGGTAAGATCCCCACTTGGTTGAGCAACAAAACCGCACTTAAAGGGGTAAAGAAGACCTTCCAAAATATGGCTAAGCAAATCTATAAAAAAGAGTATCAGGCTGACAATAACTTTATCACTTCTTCTTGTTCGACTTTTGAGTAATCACTTTTCCTCTACTACACTCAGCTAACCAAAAGTGAAAAAGTATCCGGCCTATGATCGACATTGATGACAAGGTGTTGGCAGATCTGAAATCTGGTTTTAGTTTGCCTTCAAAGCCTGAAGTACTACAAAACTTACAAAATGAATTGAACAGTGATGAGCCAGAGCTTGGGAATATTGCAGAAATCATCAGTGAAGATGTGGGCACCGCGGCTGCGGTCTTAAAAGTCATTAACTCTCCAGCATATGGTATGTCTCGAACCATTACAGATATTCGTCAGGCCGTGATGTTTTTAGGTGTAAATTGCATCACACAATTAGTGACGGGTCACTTGCTTAAAAATGCCTTTAAACAAGAAGATTGCTGTATTTCGTTGCAGCGGTTTTGGGACAATGCCACCGATATGTCGCAATTAGCAATGGCGATAGGTAAGCAAATAAAAACCACTGTCCCATTAGAAAACCTACAATTACTAGGGTTATTCCATGACTCAGGGATACCCGCAATGGCGATGCGCTTTGATAATTATAATGACTTGATGACCCGAGCCTATCAGAGAGGTGAGCAGAGCCTGCTTTATTATGAAGAGCAGATATATCCTGTAAATCATACCATTGTTGGTTATTACTTGGCGTCTTCTTGGCATTTACCTAAGCCTATTTGTCAGATGATTTTACGCCATCATGATGAAACCTATTTAAAAGAAGAAACCGATCAAACACTAAAAGCGACTTTTGCAACTATGAAACTGGCAGAGAATTTAGCCTTTGAAGCAAAACACTTTAGACCCTGTGGCGATTGGCATGCATTTAAAGATTTGGTGATGGTTGCACTTGAGCTAAGTGATGACGATTATGTTGATTTAAAAGAAGACGTAGAAGAGTATTTTATTCATTAACTACAGACATTAAAAAAGGCGCTCCTTTTCAGGTAAGCGCCTTTTTAACAGATGACTTAAAATTATAAGCCAGCAGCTGCTCTTAGTGCGTCTGCTTTGTCTGTTTTTTCCCAGCTGAATGCTGTGAATGTGTCATCACCAACCGTCATTTCGAACGGCTCACGACCGAAGTGACCGTACGCTGCAGTCATTTGGTACATTGGGTGAAGTAGGTCTAGCATCTTAGTGATACCGTAAGGACGTAGGTCGAAGTGCTCACGAACTAGCTCAACTAGTTTCTCTTCAGAAACTTTACCAGTACCGAAAGTATCGATAGTGATTGATGTAGGCTCTGCAACACCGATAGCGTAAGAAACTTGGATTTCACACTTATCAGCAAGACCAGCTGCAACAATGTTCTTAGCAACATAACGACCAGCATAAGCTGCGCTACGGTCAACCTTTGATGGATCTTTACCAGAGAAAGCACCACCACCGTGACGTGCCATACCGCCGTATGTGTCTACGATGATTTTACGGCCCGTAAGACCACAGTCACCTACTGGCCCACCGATAACGAAACGACCAGTTGGGTTGATGAAGTATTTAGTATCTTCAGTTAATAACTCTGCAGGTAGCGTGTGCTTGATGATGTTTTCCATAACAGCATCAACCAGTGCATCTTGCTCGATATCTGGGTTGTGCTGAGTTGAAAGTACAACAGCATCGATAGCAACAGGTTTACCATCTTCATATACGAAAGTTACCTGAGACTTAGCATCTGGGCGTAACCAAGGTAGGATACCTGATTTACGTGCTTCAGCTTGACGCTCTACTAGCAAATGAGAGTAGTATAGTGGCGCAGGCATAAGCGTTGGTGTTTCGTTCGTTGCATAACCAAACATTAGACCTTGGTCACCAGCGCCTTGCTCTTCAGGCTTAGTGCGGTCTACACCTTGAGCGATTTCAGGAGACTGTTGACCGATTAGGTTCATGATGCCACATGTGTCGCCGTCAAAACCTACATCAGAAGACGTGTAACCGATATCAGTGATTACTTTACGCGTAATTGACTCTAGGTCTACCCAAGCATCTGTTGAAATTTCACCAGAGATGATCGCAACGCCTGTTTTAACCATAGTTTCACAAGCAACACGTGCGTGTTTGTCTTGCGTAATGATTGCATCTAGTACCGCGTCAGAGATCTGATCAGCGATTTTATCCGGATGACCTTCAGAAACAGACTCAGAAGTAAATAAGTGTTTTGCCATTGTATCTATGCTCACAAATATTGCGCTTCACGAACATCGGGGATAGCGCGAAAAAATAAGGGGCGTATTCTATCTAAAACAAATTAACTTGCCTAGTTTTTTTACGCCTAGACGTCTGAATTAGATTTTTTCAATTGCAGATCCCGAAATATGCAGGTTTAGCCCTCGTTTTCTCAGGTATTTACGTTGCAGTAAGTACCATAAATGAGTCAGAATGAAGGCACTGACATTTCAGCGCAACACAATTAAAGGTAGGAGAATTCATGCCGTCACGCAAAGAACTTGCAAATGCCATTCGCGTTCTGTCTATGGACGCAGTACAAAAAGCTAAGTCTGGTCACCCGGGAGCACCTATGGGTATGGCTGATATCGCAGAAGTACTATGGCGCGATTATTTAAAGCACAACCCAAGCAACCCAGAGTGGGCTGACAGAGACCGCTTTATTCTGTCAAACGGCCACGGCTCTATGCTTATTTATTCTTTGTTGCACCTGAGCGGTTATGATCTTTCTATTGATGATCTGAAAAACTTCCGTCAAATGCATTCTAAAACACCGGGCCACCCAGAGTACGGCTATGCACCAGGTGTAGAAACAACAACTGGCCCACTTGGTCAGGGTATTACTAATGCGGTAGGTATGGCGATTGCTGAAAAAGCACTTGCAGCGCAATTCAACCGTGACGAATTTGATATTGTAAACCACTATACTTATACCTTCTTAGGCGATGGCTGTTTAATGGAAGGTATTTCACATGAAGCTTGTTCATTAGCAGGTACGCTAGGTCTTGGTAAGCTTATCGCATTCTGGGATGACAACGGCATTTCAATCGATGGTGAAGTAGAAGGCTGGTTTAGCGATGATACACCTAAGCGTTTTGAATCTTACGGCTGGCATGTAATTGCTGACGTAGACGGTCACGATAGCGATGCAATTAAAGCAGCAATCGAAGCGGCACGTGCAGAAACTGACAAGCCAACGCTTATTTGTTGTAAGACAGTCATTGGTTACGGTTCACCAAACAAATCAGGTAGCCATGATTGTCACGGCGCACCATTAGGTGATGAAGAAATTAAAGCAGCACGTGAATTCCTAGGCTGGGATCATGATGCGTTTGAAATCCCTGAAGACATTTACGCGAAGTGGGATGCCTCTTCTCGTGGTCAGCAAGCACAAAGCCACTGGTTAGTGAAATTCACAGAGTACCAAATGGCGTATCCAGAGCTTGCGGCTGAGTTTGAGCGTCGTATGAAAGGCGAGTTACCTGCAAACTGGCAAGCTGAAACTGAAAAGTACATTGCAGAACTACAAGCAAACCCAGCGAATCCTGCGACACGTAAAGCGTCACAAAATGCACTGAATGCATTTGGTCCAATTCTTCCTGAATTTATGGGTGGCTCAGCTGACCTTGCAGGTTCTAACCTGACTCTGTGGGAAGGCTCAAAGGGCTTAACGGCTGATGATGCATCAGGTAACTACATCTTCTACGGTGTACGTGAATTTGGTATGTCTGCAATTATGAATGGTATTGCACTACACAAAGGCTTCGTACCTTACGGCGCAACTTTCTTAATGTTCATGGAGTACGCGCGTAACGCGGTACGTATGGCGGCATTAATGAAGCAGCCAAGCATCTTTGTTTATACTCACGATTCAATTGGTCTGGGTGAAGATGGTCCTACGCACCAACCGGTTGAGCAAATTGCCAGCATGCGTTTAACACCTAACCTAGTAAACTGGCGTCCATGTGACCAAGTTGAGTCAGCCGTTGCTTGGCAGCAAGCGATTGAACGTAAAGATGGTCCAACGTCACTTATCTTTACTCGTCAAGGTTTAGAGCAACAAGCACGTGATGAAGCACAAGTTGCTGCAATCAAACAAGGTGGTTATGTACTTAGCTGTGACGGTAACCCTGAGCTTATCTTCATTGCTACGGGTTCTGAAGTACAACTAGCCGTTGATGCAGCAAAAGCGCTTCGTTTGCAAGGCAAAAAGGTACGTGTTGTGTCTATGCCTTCTACTGATGTATTTGATGCACAGTCAGCTGAATATAAAGAAAGCGTTTTACCTGCAGCAGTAACACGTCGTGTTGCCGTTGAAGCGGGTATTGCTGACTACTGGTTCAAGTATGTTGGCTTAAACGGTGCTGTCGTGGGTATGTCAACATTTGGTGAGTCAGCACCAGCAGGTGAGCTATTTGAGCACTTCGGCTTCACTGTTGATAATGTGGTAGCGCAAGCTAACCGTTTATTTGCTTAGTCTATAAAGCATATTAAGTAATTTAAAACCCGCACTTGTTGCGGGTTTTTTATTTAGGAAAAATGATGTCACAGCTGAATATAAAGTTGTCTGCTACTCATGAAGCGCATTTAGATGATTTGGTGGCGTGGGAGCAGCAGTCTGACGTGGGTGAATTTATCCTAGCCAACACCAAACAACAGCACTTGGTTAGTATGCAAGATCCTGCAATTCAATACCTGTCAGTTTTTCAAAGTGAACAGTTGGTTGGCTTTATTATTCTCGCTTTAGAGCCCAATAACACTGTTGAGTTTAGGCGCATAGTCATTGGTCATCGAGGTGCTGGAATAGGACAGTTGGCTATTCGAGCGATGGAGCTATATTGCCTTGAGCACTTCGTTTGTCAGCGTATTTGGTTAGATGTGTTTGACTTCAATGAACGAGGGCAACACATCTACCGTAAACTTGGTTATCAAGAATTTAAACGCTGTCAGCATGGTGATCATCAGTTGCTATTCTTCGAAAAATACCTTTAATTCGCTTTGGCATAATCACTCGGTGAGATGCCAAAGTAGCGAGTAAATTCGCGACTAAACTGAGTGGCGCTTTCATAACCTACTTGCGCAGCAGCTTGTTTTACTTTGATCCCTTGATCTTGCAACAAGTCTTTGGCTTTAGATAATCTCAGCTTCTTTACGTATTGAATAGGGGAGGATGCGGTTATTTGTTTAAAATTACGGTGAAACGTCGAGGCGCTCATATTTGCCATACTCGCGAGTTGTTCAACATCAAGTTTATCGTCATAGTGATTATGCAGGTGTTTAAGCGTACGCTCCATTTTAGACATATGCGTATTATGTGAAACTAAATCAAATAAAGGCGACGCTTGTGGGCCTTGTAATACGTGATAAAAAACCTCTCGAACCAAGCCTTTACCAATAATGTCCGATTGTAACTTTGAGCCTAAACAGTCGACTAATCGAGTGAGCGTGCAAGATAAAGCATCTGTATTTTCACTGACAAATAGGCCTTTTGCATTACTCATTTTATCGCTGCTATTTAGCTTACCATGTTCATCAAATACCCTTACTAACTCCCCTAGTACAGACATGTCAAAGTCGATGATTAATGACAATAAAGGATTGTTGTTTGTAAGCTGTGTTTCACATTCTGCAGGTAAAGGCACGGTGAGTACCAAATAATTATCTGGGTTATAGGTATAAATTCGCTCATCGAAAAAGACCCGTTTTTGCCCCTGTAGAACGAAAATAATACCTTGGCTGTAACACAGTGGCGTTCTTTGTGCGCTTTCACTGCTTTTATAGATACCAACGCCGTTAATGAATGTCTGGTTGTAGCCTTCAGAGGGCGCTAATAGTTCGAGTTGTTTAATGAGTGATTGCATCGTTTGTCACCAAATTATGTCATGGAGTAAGTATATCAAGGGTAAAAGCGTTTTTGAGTTGTTTTCTTATTGATGAGAGTTTTAGGCATGAAATTGATGGTTTAAGTCATTTTAATAAAGCTATGAGTTGCTATTCTGTACTTAACAAAACACATAGGGGCACATTATGCAAAACTTTGATTTTTACAATCCGACTCGAATCGTATTTGGTCAAGATAGACTGGGTGAACTAGATAAACTTATCCCTGCATCGGCAAAAGTACTGGTTTTATATGGTGGCGGTAGCGTTAAGCGCTTTGGTACCCTAGAAAAAGTGGTTAGTAACTTAGGTGATCGTGAAGTAATAGAGTTTGGTGGAATTGAGCCAAACCCGCAATTTGAAACCTTAATGAAAGCCGTAAATGTGGTCAAAGAGAACAACATCGACTTTTTACTTGCTGTTGGTGGTGGCTCAGTGATGGATGGTACAAAATTCATCGCCTTGGCTGCGAATGCTGATAAAGATCATCATACTTTATTGTTCCATGGCTTCAATCCTGTACCAGTTGAAAAAGCAGTGCCACTTGGTTGTATAGCGACGTTGCCAGCTACTGGTTCTGAAATGAATGCATTTTCTGTGGTGACCTACAATGAGCAAAAATACCCAATTACGTCGCCACTAGTGTATCCACAGTTTTCAGTGCTAGATCCAGACTTTACTTTCTCTTTACCAAAAGAGCAGGTGGCGAATGGCGTAGCAGATGCGTTTGTGCACGTAGTTGAGCAATACCTGACTCAGCCTGTCGGTGCAAAAGTGCAAGATAGATTCTCTGAGGGGATTCTAAAAACCTTAATTGAAGATGGTCCGGTTACTTATCAAAGTGATGATTTAGCGGCTCGTAAGAACTTTATGTGGTCAGCTACATCTGCTCTAAATGGCATTATCGGTGTTGGTGTACCACAAGATTGGTCAACTCACATGATTGGCCATGAGCTGACTGCGATGTTCGGTATTGCGCACGGTCGTACACTTGCCATTGTTCTCCCTAGCTTATTAAGAGCACGTAAAGCGCAAAAACATGACAAGCTAGTACAATTTGCTGAGCGTGTTTGGGACATTACAGACGGCACTGAAGACGAGAAAATTAATCAGGCGATAGATAAGACAGAAGCGTTCTTCAACTCGTTAGATATTGTGACTGCACTGTCTCACTATGGTATCGATGATGAAGGTATTGATACGGTAGTAGCTAATATGGAAAAAATGGGATTAACTCAATTAAGTGAAACCGGTGACCTAACGTTAGATATCGTTAAAGAGATATTGTTAGCAGCGAAGTAAACTTATTTAATTTAACCTGAGCTTTGGTTAATTTATCTTATAAAAAAGGAGCCGTTTGGCTCCTTTCTCGTTTAAGTATTCACTCTGTACTTTGAATAAAAGACTATGCTAAATCTTCTTTATCGCCTAACCCTTCAGTGAGTTCTTCAAGTAGCTCTTTAATTTCTTCTGTGATTAAGATGAAATCAGCATCTAACTTAATGGCCATATCTTCTTTTGGAATATCGGCATTTTGCTCTTTTAGCGCATCGGCATAGCTTAAGCGTTTTAATGTACCGTCATTTTGTAAAATGAACTTAACACGTTCACGCCAATCGAGTGCAAGTTTAGTAACACGCTTACCATTTTCTAAGTGCGTTTTAATTTCATCGCTGGCTAGATCATGCTGCTTTAATTTAACTTGCGCACCGTTGTCGTCAGGCTCTTGCAGTTCTGCATCTGAGCCAATCGCGAAGCCATCAGGGGCATTAAAGTGAGTTAGCCAGTCAGTTAAGAACACATCTAAATCATAGTTAGCAAATGCAGGTACCACAGGCAGGGTGCCTAATGACTTTCTAAGTAGTGCGAGTAACTCTTCGGCTTTATTAAAGCTTGCACTGTTCACAATAACCCAGCCATTTACTTGATCAATAAAAGCAAATTGTAGGCTCGATTTTTTGAATGCTTGAGGAAGCAATGTGCTTAAGATGTTCTCTTTGAGCTCATCTTTTTCTTTTTTCTTTACTGGGCGGTTTTCTTCACGCTCAATTAATTCAATTTTTTCTGCCAGCATGTCATTGATAACTGAAGCTGGAAGTACCTTTTCTTCACGTTTTGCACACACTAAAATGCTTTTTTCAGAGAAGTGCGATAAAGTTTGCCCGTGTTTACCAAATGCTTTTGTCCAGCCAAAGGTATTCATCTCTTGACTACCACAAGGGCGGAATACGTCTTGCTCTAAGGCTTTTTCAAAGTCTTCTTGATTATATGAAACGTCTTGTTTGAATCTGTAACAGATCAGGTTGCTGAACCACATATTGTTATTATCCACTGATTTTAATGTTGGCTATGATAGCAATATTTATTTTGCTTGGGGGATAAAATTAAGCCCCGAATAATCAGGGCTTAACTTAGTTAAATAAAGCTGTATTTTAATCGAACATATTGGTTGGTTGTTGCAGTGTTTTCGGGAATCTGATCATATAGCTCAAGCCTTTACCTTCTTCGCTGCTTACTTCAATTTCACCATTTAAGGTTTGTTTCACCAAGTTCAATGTGATGTGTGTGCCTAAGCCACTGCCGCCTTGATCGCGTTTAGTGGTAAAGAAAGGGTCGAATAACTTCTCAAGTTGAGTCTGGCTCACGCCTCGACCATTGTCTTTGTAATGAATGACCACATCGTCGTTATCATTTTTAATTTCAATATTAATTTCGCCCTGATCAATACCGTCAAAACCGTGAATAAGCGAATTCATGATCAGGTTAGTAAAAATCTGACTAATTGCACCGGCAGGTAAATTTAATTGTAGATCTTCAGGGCACTCAACATTAATCGCATGCTTGGTTTTCTTTAATTTAGGGTGTAAAGAGCGAATAACCTCAGCAAGATATTGTTTCAGATTGATATTACGCACAGCCTCACTCGCTTGGTCCACGGCAATCTGCTTGAAGCTAGCAACCAGCTCAGAAGCTCTATCTAAATTGGTAGTCAGTAAGCTGGTACTTTGCTTAGCGTCGTTAATAAACTCTTCTAGTGCTTTTGGAGAAAGCGTTTTGTCTTTATAAGCGGCTTCAATTTGTTCTAAACGTTCTTGCAAAAATGAGGTTGCTGTAACACCAATACCAACAGGTGTGTTGATATCGTGCGTTATACCCGCAACTAAACCACCTAAGGCTGCCATTTTTTCAGACCCAACAAGACGTTCTTGGGCCATGTTTAATTCATCTAAATAACGCTCAAGTTCTTTTTGTTTGGTTAGCAACTCTTGTTCAGTTTGACGACGAAGATCTATTTCTTCAGTGAGCGTGAGTTTTTGTTTTTCTAGCTCGTATTTTTGCTGCTGTAAATCCATCATAGCTTGGCTAAGGTTTGATGTTTTTCGAGCAACTTCTTGTTCGAGTTGCAAATTATGTTGATCTAACTTTTCATTACTAATTAAAAGTTCTTTTTGCGTGTCATCAAGTTGATTTCGATAGTCACTGACTTTGTCTATTAATTTATTGAATGCTTCTTCCATGACTTTTAACTCATTGCGCTCCGTTGTACCAATGTCAATGCGCTGGCCATCAAGGTCATCGTTTAATTCAAATGCTTCAATCTGTTCGGTTAAGTCAGTAAGTGGCTCGGTCAGTAATTTTCTAAACGCAATTAAGAATAAAATAATTAAGAAGGTGGTTTTAACGACTGCATTACCAAGTAAGAAGTAAATCGATAACATAATGCGACTAAGCACAACTTCTCGGCTTGAAAAGAGTGTGACATCACCAACTTGTGTGGCTCGTCCAGAAAATTCAAAAATTAATGGAAAAGTATAACCAAACAATCCTGAAGGGGTGTCTTCAATGATGGCTTCTTCTTGAACGAGTTGTTGGCTATATAACTCATGGATATCTAGAGAGCGACCCAGTTGAGAGATAATCTCACCACTGTCATCGCGTACGATAATGCCTTCAATCATAGGGATTGCTAACAGGCCTTCTGCGGTGGTAACAGTTTGCTTGGTGTTTAATTCCCAAATAGCACGCGTTAAACTACGGCTAAAGGTCTTTTGCAACATGGTTAGCTCATTCTGAATATAGTTTTTAGTATTTATATACTCAGTAACAACCTGACCACATGTGACAAGGAAAGTTAACAAAAAGTAAACCGATAGCACATTCGTAAGTAGCTTTTTTGATAGGCTTTTTTGCAGCATGAATGAAGCTAGGCTCCCTGATTTTGTTTAAAGCGATACGTCTGTAGTTAAACTTAGCTAATAAAGGCGTAAAAATAAATATTTATCTGGCATTATTGTTTACAATGCCTTTGTTTGGTTAGATATTATATCGAACTTATTTAGTGCTTTAAGATGAATATGTTATAAGACATCTTAAATAGAGTGCTAGTAGTAGGTTAATTTCGAGTGAATGAGTTTAAAATATGAGCTTTACTATTTTGGTTTGTGATGATTCTGTGGTTGCCCGAAAACAAGTGGTTCGTTGCTTGTCATCAGCGTTTGATGCAACAATCTTGCAAGCGAAAAATGGGGTTGAAGCGTTAGAGGTTTTAAATAATCATCAAATTGATTTACTTTGCCTTGATTTAACCATGCCAGAATTAGATGGTGTAGGTGTATTACAAGCCGTGAAATCTCAAGTTATCGAAACTTTTGTTGTAGTCATATCAGCGGATATTCAACCAGAAATGAAAGCGCGGGTACAGCAACTCGGTGCAATCTCGTTTATTGAAAAGCCCGTTAAGTCTGATGTTTTATTAGGTCTTTTGCATACTTATGGCCTCAGATAACTCGGTTTTTTAGGCTAGCCTTTTTACTTCCTCTTTTTCTCTATTTAACTTCTAATTGTTATACCAAGGTCTAATTTTTCCTTTCTTTAAATCAAACTTGAGTTTTTTGCATAATAATTTCATAAAAAGACGGTTGCATGGTGTCTGATTTTCGGGCAGTCTAATAATTATGAAAACAATGAATTTAATTACGACCATTATTACAACCACCATCCTAACTGGATAGTGGCATAGGTCGTTGCGCATTAGAAAAAGGCCTGTGTTCACTACGAACACAGGCCTTTTTTCGTTTTTGGAATGAGGAAAAATTATGCGAGTTTTAAAATTTGGCGGCTCTTCGCTTGCCGACTTTGATTGTCTCAAACGGGTCAAGCAATTGATCGAGTCTCAAGCAGGCGAGCAAGCTTTGGTTGTTCTTTCAGCCCCAGGAGGCATGACAGACCAACTTGTTGAGTTAGCCAAGCTTGCTGAGCAAGGTGTTAATTACAGTGTTCAGTGGCAGGCTTTGCTAAATCGCGCAGACAGTTTGAAGTGTGAAGTCGAGCAGTTAGGTTCTGTTGTCGCTCATTGGCCAAGCTTTGCCGAACTAAGTGATAAGCTTGCTGGAGTTAAATTACTTAAGCACTGCCCTGAGCAAGTTAATGCTTATGTGATCAGCTTTGGTGAACGAGTGAGTGTTGCGCTTATGGTGGCCATGCTAGGTCAAAGGGCTGCTTATCTCGAGGCGACGCAATGTATTGAGACTCAAGGCGGGTATCTTGATGCAGAGGTCAACTTAGTCGCGAGTGAGCAGCGTTTTGCTGAAGTTTTAAAATCGCAACCAGCCGACTTTTATATTATGCCGGGGTTTACTGGGGTTAATAACCAAGGCGAACTAACTACCCTTGGTCGCAACGGCTCAGATTATTCTGCTGCAGTAGCTGCGGCTTGTTTAAAAGTCGAAGTCTGTCAAATTTGGACAGATGTAGATGGCGTTTATAATGCCGATCCGCGCTTTATCAAAAAAGCCAGCAAGGTAGACAGCCTATCTTATAAAGAGGCGATGGAGCTTTCATACTTTGGCGCTAAAGTTCTTCATCCAAAAACGATTTTGCCGTGTGCGAAAGTTGGCGTGCCATGTGAAATTAAAAATACCCACAATCCCGATGTGCCAGGTTCTGTGATCTCAAATGAATGCCAGAGCGACGAAACTGTCAAGGCTATTTCTTCATTAGAAAACTTAGCCATGCTGACGGTGTCAGGCCCCGGCATGAAAGGCAAAGTCGGTATGGCTGCGCGCGTTTTTAGTGCGCTTGCCAACGACAATGTGTCAATTGTGTTGATCACGCAGTCATCGTGTGAATTCAGTATTAGTTTTTGTGTGCATGAAGAAGATTTAAATTTAGCTTTAAGTGCCCTAGAGCAAGCGTTTGAACTAGAGTCGCAAGCTGGGTTGATTGAACCTGTACAAGTGCAGCGTGAACTTGCCATCGTGACTTTGGTAGGCGATAACATGAAAGCACATAAAGGTCTTGCGGCTAAGTTCTTTGATTCACTGGCACAAGCGCAAGTTAATATCGTGGCTATTGCTCAAGACTCTACTGAAAGTGCGATTTCTGCGGTGGTAGATGGTGCACTGTGCAATGACGCAGTGAAAGTCTGTCACGAAAATTTCTTCACTCATGTGCCTTCAATTGATGTGTTTTTATTAGGCTGTGGTTTAGTCGGTCAAGAGCTGGTTAAGCAACTTGAAAAACAACAAGATTGGCTAGCAAAGCGCAATGTAAAGCTTAACCTTTATGGTGTGGCTAACTCAAGAAAGCTTTTACTTGATGCAAACGGCATCGCATTTGATGCATGGCAAGCTCAATTGGAGCAACAAACTTCAGGTTTTGAGCTGGCTAAAGTAGAGCAGTTTGTTAGAGAGAATCACCTTATTAACCCTGTGCTGGTGGATTGCAGCTCGTCACAACAACTAGCAGATCAATACTATGACTTTTTAGATGCGGGCTTCCATGTGGTTGCTGCAAATAAAAAAGCCAATACAGGTAGTTTTAAATACTATCAGTCTCTAAAAAGTGCAGCGCAAAAACGTCAGCGCAAATTCTTATATGAAACAAATGTAGGTGCAGGTCTGCCGGTACTAGACAACTTGCAGCTACTTTTTGGTGCCGGAGACGAGTTATTGTCATTTAACGGTATTCTTTCTGGTTCACTCTCATACATGTTTGGTGTACTTGAAGATGGCTTAAGTTTGTCAGAAGCGACAGCAAAGGCGAAAGCGAATGGCTTTACAGAACCCGATCCGCGAGATGATTTATCAGGAACAGATGTTGCGCGTAAGCTTTTGATCATCGCGCGTGAATCAGGTCTTGAATTAGAGTTATCTGATATTGAAGTTGAAGCGGTTGTTCCTGAGTCATTTGCGCCAGGTACAAGTGTTGATGAGTTTATGGCTAAGCTACCTGAACTTGATGCGCCATTTGCTGACAAAATTCAAAGTGCCGCGAGTGAAGGCAAGGTGTTGCGCTATGTCGGCAGCATCGAAAACGGTAAATGTAAAGTGGGTATAGAAGCAGTTGATAAACAACATGCACTTTATGATATCCGTGATGGCGAAAATGCTTTGGCAATTTTGAGTCAATACTATCAACCACGCCCATTTGTTATTCGCGGATATGGCGCGGGTGCTGAGGTGACGTCAGCGGGTGTATTTGCAGATATCTTAAAAACACAGTCGCGGTAAGGAGTTGTTATGATTAGTTTTTATGCACCAGCGTCTATCGGCAACTTTTGTGTTGGCTTTGATTCTTTAGGGGCTGCGCTGGCGCCAATAAACGGTGAGCTACTGGGTGATGTGGTAAATGTTAAAGCCGCAGAGCAAGACACGTTTGTTTGTTCAGGCCCTTATGCCGATAAATTACCGGGAGAGGCCCATGAAAACTTGGCCTATCAGTGCTTAGTCCACTTTCGTGAACATGTCGCACCAAGTATGCCGTCGGTCTATCTCGAGCTTGAAAAGCGATTACCAATCGGCTCAGGTTTGGGTTCGAGTGCATGCTCTGTGGTGGCCACTTTTGCTGCTTTGAATGAGTTTGCAAAAACGAATCTTAGTCAAATTGAGCTGATTGAATTAATGGCCGATTTTGAAGCGAAAGTCAGTGGCGCTCGCCATTATGACAACATCACGCCTTGTTATTTAGGTGGTTTGCAATTGACCGCTGATCTTGTGCCTAACAAAGCTTTGTCTGTGCCTGTTGATTCTGATTGGTACTATGTCGCAGCTTACCCAGGTTTTGCATTGAATACGGCAAAAGCACGTGCAGTATTGCCAGAACAAAGAAGCAGCTCAGAAGCCATTGAATTTGCGCAGCGTTTATCGAGCTTTTGCCTTCTAATGAAAACTGAGCAATTCGATTTAGCGCTCTCTCTCATGAAAGATGATATGGCAGAGCCGTATCGATGCTCTTTAATAGCTGGGTTTGAACAAGCTAAAAAAGCGTTACTTGAACTTGGCGCTGAGCTTGTGAGTATTTCAGGTGCTGGTCCTACACTCTTTACGATTTGTAAAACCAAACAAGCGGCAGAGCAGTGCCAAGCTTGGTTAAACGAACACTATATTAATGAACACGGTTTTAGTCATATTTGTAAGCTAGACCAACAAGGCACGCGTGCCATTTCACAAGGAGAATAATCAATGCAACTTGTAAACTTAAAAGATGCCACGCAGCAAGTGTCTTTCACTACGGCTGTTAAAACAGGTCTTGGTCGTAACCAAGGGGTATTTTTTCCAGAGCAATTAAGTAAATTAGAAAATATCGATGCTTTACTTGAAAAGCCATTTGTAGAAAGAAGTGCCGAAGTATTGAGCCACTTAATTGGTGATGAGCTACCAAAAGATACGTTAGCAGAGATGGTTGAACGTGCTTTTAATTTTCCGGCGCCGCTTAAGCAAATTGGTGACAAGCAATATTGCTTAGAATTATTCCATGGGCCAACGTTGGCGTTTAAAGATTTTGGCGGCCGTTTTATGGCCGAGTGTATTGGTTTATTTAACCAAGGTGAGCGCGTCACAATTTTAACTGCGACCAGTGGAGACACAGGTGCAGCGGTAGCACATGCTTTCTATAACAAGCCAAATGTTGATGTAGTTATACTTTATCCAGAAGGCAAGATCTCGCTCGCTCAACAAAAGCTCTTCACGACGTTAGGTGGAAATATTCATTGTTATGCGGTTGCAGGCAGCTTTGATGATTGCCAAGCATTGGTTAAGCAGGCGTTCTTAGATGATGAAATGAAAGAAAAGCTGGGTTTAAACTCCGCCAACTCTATCAATATCAGCCGTCTAGTTGCACAAGTGTGTTATTACTTTGAAGCCGTTGCGCAATTACCTGTAGAGCAAAGAGGTAAAGTGCATGTTTCTGTACCAAGTGGTAACTTCGGTAATGTGTGTGCAGCTATGATAGCAGCAGCGCTAGGTTTACCTATTGCAAACCTGTCTGCAACCACCAATCAAAATGACACTGTACCACGTTACATGACATCAGGTGAGTGGTCGCCAAATGCCACATTAGAGTCGTTATCTAATGCAATGGATGTGAGTAAACCTAATAACTGGCCTCGCGTTGAGACAATGCTGGAACGTGGTGATTTCGATAAACATGAGTTTTATTCAAGAAGTGTCTCAGAAAGTCGCACGCAAGCGGTAATGAAAGAGATTGCTGCAACGGGTTACGTGATGGAGCCGCATACCGCCATTGCACTTGAAGGTCTGACTTTAGATAAAGCTGAAGATGCTGTGGGGATCTGTTTGGCTACGGCGCACCCTGCAAAGTTTAAATCTTCAGTAGAAGAGGTGCTTGAGCAAGAGATTGCAATGCCTAGCGTGCTGCAAGATGCCTTAGATAAAAAGTGTTTAGCGGAGCCAATGAAGGCTGATTACACACAATTGAAAGCTTCTGTTTTTGCTAAATTACTGTAATTATTAATCGCCAAGGGTGAGCCTTTGCAGACTTAAAAAGTTTACCAAACTCACCCTATATAAATATCTCTTATTTATTCCCTTCTTATTTATTTGTTTTTTTAATGTTTAAATAAAAAAATATCATTACATAAACACTGTGAAATAAATTCAATCCCTGTTTAAATATGCTCAAGCCGAAATTATAGGCATCGGACGCATAACTGCGTACAATACAGCTTTTACTACCCTAAACGTGTACCTAGGAGACCCCATGTTAGAACGTAACATGAACATTGCAGATTTTGACCCTGAATTAGCAAATGCGATTGCACTTGAAACGACTCGTCAAGAAGAGCACATCGAGCTTATCGCTTCTGAAAACTACTGTAGCCCACGTGTTTTAGAAGCTCAGGGTTCTCAATTAACTAACAAGTATGCTGAAGGTTACCCAGGCAAGCGTTACTACGGTGGTTGTGAGCACGTTGATGTTGTTGAGCAACTGGCTATTGACCGTGCTAACGAGCTTTTCGGTTCTACGTATGCAAACGTACAACCTCATGCTGGTTCACAAGCAAACGCGGCAGTATTCCAAGCGCTTCTTCAGCCACATGACACTGTATTAGGTATGAGCCTTGCACACGGTGGTCACTTAACACACGGTTCTCACGTAAACTTCTCTGGTAAAACGTACAACGCTATCCAGTACGGTCTAAACGAAGAAACGGGTGAGATCGATTACGCACAGGTTGAAGCGTTAGCACTTGAGCACAAGCCAAAAATGATCATCGGTGGTTTCTCAGCATATTCAGGTATCGTTGACTGGGCTAAATTCCGTGAAATCGCTGACAAAGTAGGTGCTTACCTATTAGTTGATATGGCACACGTTGCAGGTCTTGTTGCTGCAGGTGTTTACCCAAGCCCAGTACCTCACGCACACGTTGTAACTACGACGACGCACAAAACACTAGCAGGTCCTCGTGGTGGTCTTATCATCTCTGCTTGTGATGACGAAGACATCTACAAGAAGCTAAACAGCGCAGTATTCCCTGGTGGTCAAGGTGGTCCTCTATGTCACGTTATCGCTGGTAAAGCGGTAGCCTTTAAAGAAGCACTACAGCCAGAGTTCAAAACTTACCAAGAGCAAGTTGTTAAGAATGCACAGGCAATGGTTGCTGTTCTTCAAGAGCGTGGTTATAAAGTTGTTTCTGGTAAAACAGACAACCACTTATTCCTACTAGACCTAATCGACAAAGACATTACAGGTAAAGATGCTGATGCGGCACTTGGTCGTGCTAACATCACTGTGAACAAAAACTCAGTACCAAACGACCCACGTTCACCGTTTGTAACGTCTGGTCTTCGTATTGGTTCTCCAGCTATCACGCGTCGTGGCTTCAAAGAAGCTGAGTCAGCAGAGCTTGCGGGTTGGATCTGTGACGTACTAGACAACATCAACGATGAGTCAGTACAAGCAGAAGTTAAAGAGAAAGTAAAAGCTATCTGCGCTAAATTACCAGTTTACGCGTAATTTCGCTCACAAAATCAAAGAATTTTGTTATGATTAAGGCCGCATTTGCGGCCTTTTTTATATTTTTTCACAAGTGATTATCTATGCATTGTCCATTTTGCACCGCTAAAGAAACAAAAGTCATTGATTCCCGTTTAGTCGGCTCAGGTCATCAAGTCCGTCGCCGTAGAGAATGTGTGTTATGTCATGAGCGCTTTACGACGTTTGAAGGTGCCGAATTAGTCATGCCTCGGGTAATTAAACAAGATGGCTCTCGAGAGCCGTTTAATGAAGACAAACTATTAAATGGTCTGCACCGCGCGTTAGAGAAACGCCCTGTGAGCACTGAGCAAATTGAAGAAGTTGTGCATCAAATTAAATCGCAAATTCGCGCTACGGGTGAACGTGAAGTGTCTAGCCATATGATAGGCGAATGCATTATGGAAGCGCTGAAAAAGCTCGATAAAGTGGCCTATGTCCGCTTTGCTTCCGTATATCGCTCATTTGAAGATATTAGAGAGTTTGGCGAGGAAATCGCGAGGCTTGGGGATTGATGTTTAGCGAACAAGATAAAGAATTTATGCAGCAGGCCATCGAGCTTGCTGCAAAGGGCCGTTTTACCACCTCTCCTAACCCTAATGTGGGCTGTGTCATCGTAAAAGACGGCGATATAGTTGGTCAGGGTTATCACCAAAAAGCGGGTGAAGGTCATGCCGAAGTACACGCATTAAAGATGGCTGGAGACAAGGCAAGAGGCGCAACGGCTTACGTTACCTTGGAGCCATGCAGCCATTATGGTAGAACACCGCCTTGTGCTAAAGGCTTAATCGACGCTGGTGTTAGCCGCGTTGTTGCAGCCATGGTCGATCCTAACCCAGAAGTCGCAGGTCGCGGCTTACGTATGCTAGAAGAGGCAGGCATTGAAACCGCAGCAGGTTTATTTGAGCAAGCTGCAAGAGCACTGAATCCGGGTTTTCTAACTCGCATGGAGACAGGCTCACCTCATATAAGTTGTAAATTGGCTGCGAGCCTAGATGGCAAAACAGCATTAAAAAATGGTGAAAGTAAGTGGATCACCTCAAGCGCAGCTCGTCAAGATGTGCAGTTTTTACGTGCTGAACACTGCGCCGTGTTATCGGGTGCTGATACTGTGCTGTTTGATGATGCTAAATTGAATGTACGACTTTCAGCAGAGCAGCTTGAGCTTGCTGAAGGGTTATCGGTTCGCCAGCCTATTCGAGTGATCATCGATTCTCAAAACCGTTTGTTTCCTGATTTAGCATTATTCTCAATCAATAGTCCTATTATAATTTTAAGAACAAAAGCAGATACAACACACCAGTGGCCTGAACATGTTAAAGAGCTGGTGGTTGACTCTATGAATGGTAAGGTTGATATCAAAAAAGCGTTAAAGCAATTAACTGCGCATGGTATCAACAGTGTATTCGTTGAAGCAGGCGCGACGCTTGCGGGTAAGTTTCACGAATTAAATCTTATCGATAATTATATTCTTTATTTAGCACCTAAAATTATGGGTCAAGACGCGCGAGGTTTATTTAACGTGCCAGAGTTGACGCAGATGGCAGATGTACAGAGCCTACAATGGCACGATATTAAGCAAGTTGGCGATGATATTCGTTTAACAGCATGCAAAGTAGCGCAAAAAGGTTAAGTTTTATGTTTACAGGTATCATTGAAGCAACTGGCAAGTTGACTGAGTTGACACAAAATCAAGGCGACCTAACGGTTCGTGTAAGTAGCCCAAATTTAGACATGGGCGACGTACAGTTAGGCGATAGCATTGCAACAAATGGTGTGTGTTTAACGGTTGTTGAAAAATTTTCTGATGGTTTTCGTGCCGATGTTTCAAATGAGACCTTGAAATTGACGCAATTTGCTCAATATAAGCTAGGGCAAACCGTTAATTTAGAAAAAGCATTACAGCCTATTTCACGATTAGGCGGCCATTTAGTCTCAGGTCACATTGATGGCATTGCGACAGTCGTGGCGATTTCACCTAATGCCCGCGCAACCGAATATTGGTTAGAAGCGTCCAGTGAGCTGATGAAATATATTCCATATAAAGGCTCAGTAGCCATTGATGGGATCAGCTTAACTGTAAATGAAATTAAAGATTGTCAGTTTAAGCTGACAATTGTGCCGCACACAGCACAAGAGACAACCATTGCTGAATTTAAAGTGGGCAGTAAAATTAACTTAGAAGTGGATCAAATAGCACGTTATTTGGAACGCTTAGTACTTGGAGCTCAAGAGCCTGCACAAAGCTCTACTCTCACAATGAACTTATTGGCAAACGCAGGCTTTATTAAGTAGCTAATTAATTAAACAGGTAAATTATGAACTTGAACAGCGCACAAGAGATCATCGAAGACATTAAAGCCGGTAAAATGGTTATCTTGATGGATGATGAAGACCGAGAAAATGAAGGTGACTTAATCATCGCAGCCGAGCATATTTCAGCGGATGCCATAAACTTCATGGCAACCCACGGTCGTGGTTTAATTTGTTTGACTATGACTCAAGAGCGTTGTCAGCAGCTTGATTTACCATTAATGGTGAGAAACAACGGCGCGCAATTCTCAACGAATTTCACGATGTCTATCGAGGCAGCAAAAGGCGTCACTACAGGTATTTCTGCCGCTGATCGTGCGCGTACAGTTCAGGCTGCAGTGGCCAAAGGTGCAGTGCCGACTGACATCGTACAACCGGGCCATATTTTCCCTATTATGGCACAACCTGGCGGGGTATTAACTCGAGCTGGTCATACAGAAGCAGGGTGTGACTTAGCGCGCTTAGCAGGCTTAGAACCATCATCGGTGATTGTTGAGATCTTAAACCCAGACGGCACTATGGCGCGTCGTCCTCAGTTAGAAGTGTTTGCAAAAGAACATGGATTAAAAATTGGTACTATCGCCGATTTAATTGAATACCGTAACTTAAACGAGACAACTATCGAAAAAGTTGCACAGTGTAAATTGCCAACTGAATATGGTGAATTCGATCTAGTTACTTATAAAGACACCATTGATAACCAGCTTCATTATGCTTTACTCAAAGGTGAAGTTTCAGAAAGCGATGCAACGCTAGTGCGTGTTCACTTACAAAGCACTTTTAATGATGTATTGCTATCAGACAGAGGCGCTGATAGAAGCTGGAGTTTACACGGTGCGATGCAGCACATCAGCGAAAATAACGGTGTGCTGGTTATTCTGGGTAAACAAGAACAAACTGAAGACATCGAGCACATGGTAAAAGCATTTGCTGCGCAAGATGCGGGCGAAACTGTAAATCAGCGTAAATTCCAAGGTACGTCTCGTACCGTTGGTGTTGGCTCGCAGATCTTAGCTGACTTAGGTATTCAAAAAATGCGCCTAATGAGTATGCCGAAAAAATATCATGCACTTTCAGGTTTCCACCTAGAAGTCGTTGAATACGTAGAGCCTAAATAATTGAATAAAAAAGCCCGTTGATGACAACGGGTTTTGTTATTTGGGGTTAACCAAAACTGTGCTATTATGCGCGCCAATTTGGCAATTGCTTATTGCGTACTCGGCGCACTTTGATTGCAAAGTACGAAACATTAAGAAGATTAGGACCATCTAATGAAGATTATTGAAGGTAACAAATACGCTCCTGGCAAAAAATTTGCCATTGTTATTTCACGTTTTAATGATTTTATCGGTAGCAGCTTACTTGACGGTGCTGTTGACGAGCTAAAGCGTGTTGGTGGTGTTAAAGAAGAAGACATCACTGTGGTATATGTACCAGGTGCCGTTGAGTTACCATTAGCAGCTAAGCGTTTAGCGATGAAAAAAGAGCACGATGCAATTATTGCATTAGGCGTTATCATCCGTGGTGGTACACCACATTTCGACCTAGTTGCTAACGAGTCAAACAAAGGACTTGCAAGCGTTTCATTAGACTATGATATTCCGGTAGCATTTGGTGTATTAACCACGGAAAGCATTGAGCAAGCCATTGAACGTGCGGGCACTAAGATGGGCAACAAAGGCGGCGAAGCAGCCCTTGGTGCACTAGAAATGGTGAACGTGCTAGAGCAAATTTAAGAGGATCCTCAGTGAAACCAGCAGCAAGACGTAAAGCACGTATATTAGCGCTTCAAGCCGTATACTCTTGGCAATTAAGTGGCAATCCGATTGCCGATATTGAGCAACAAATGTTGATCGAGAATGATGTATCTAAAGTAGACGTAGAATACTTTAAAGATCTTGCTCGCGGTGTTGCAGTAAACGTAAAACAATTAGATGAGCTTGTTAAGCCGCATCTTTCTCGCCCATTTGACGACTTAGATGAAGTTGAGCGTGCAGTATTACGTTTAAGTGCATACGAACTTAAGTTCCGTGAAGATGTACCTTACAAAGTAGCAATCAATGAAGGCATTGAGCTTGCGAAAATCTTTGGTGCAGAAGACAGCCATAAGTTTGTGAACGGTGTTTTAGACAAAGCAGTTAAAGCAGTTCGCAAATAAAGGCAAACAATTTGGAGAGCCGGCTTAGGCCGGCTTTTTTATGAATGAAGGAATTTGAGTTAATCAATCGATTTTTCACCGGCCGTGGCATTACTCGACGTGATGTAGACTTAGGCATAGGTGATGATTGCGCCCTAGTTACTATCCCTGAAGGCTGTCAATTAGCGGTCACCACAGATACGCTGGTAGAAGGCGTTCATTTCTTTTCTGATATTTCTCCTAAAGCCCTAGGGCACCGAATTTTAGCGGTAAACTTAAGTGATTTAGCTGCAATGGGGGCAGAGCCTGCTTGGATATCAATAGGCTTGACGCTACCTAATGTTGACGATACTTGGCTGGAACAGTTCACCGAAGGTATGCACGATATTGCAGAGTACTATAATGTGCAACTGATCGGTGGTGACACCACACAAGGCCCATTAACGATTACCGTGTGTGCTAAAGGTATCGTACCAAAAGGCAAAGCATTGACTCGAAGTGGCGCTAAAGTGGGTGATTGGTTATATGTGACTGGTGACCTCGGAGATGCCGCTTTGGCAATCGAAGCACGTAAACAAGGGTGGGAGCTCAGCGATGAAGATCGCAGTTATGTTCAGAAAAAGTTTGATTATCCCGCACCCCAAGTTGCAGCAGGTCAGGTTTTACGTGGCTTAGCGAATTCAGCCATAGATATTTCTGACGGTTTACTGGCCGATTTAAATCATATTCTGACCCACTCAGGTGTTGGTGCGACTATCCATGCTGATAAAGTGCCGCTTTCAACTGCGCTGAAAAATTTACCAGATGAAGAAGTACGTTTAATGTTGGCAATGGCCTATGGCGATGATTATCAGTTGTTGTTTACCGTGCCTGATAGTAATAGAGTAGCAGTAGAAAAGCGCTTGGCAGAATATGGGGTGAAACCAACCTGCATTGGGCAAATTAACGCAAATGCTGGCGATGTATCGCTACTTTATAAAGATAAACCTTGGCCATTTCCCGCAACTGGCTTTGAACATTTTAGTTAGGAGTCAGTTTGGCTAAGCAGTACAAATTTGATATTCGTAAACCCCACCAATTTTTTGGTTTAGGTTTTGGTTTAGGACTTGCCCCATTTGCTCCGGGCACATTTGGCACTTTAGGTGCCTTACCACTTATTTTCATTACAGCTAGTTATCCATTATGGCTGCAGTGTGTTTTTGCAGTTGTGATCAGTGTATTTGGTATTTGGGTTTGCGGACAAACGGCAAAAGACGTCCAAGTTCATGATCATCCGGCAATTGTGTGGGATGAAGTAGCTGGCTTTTATATTACCATGATAGGCGCAGCGTTATCTTGGAAAGCGCTCCTAGTTGGCTTTTTATTATTCCGATTTTTCGATATTGCCAAACCAGGTCCAATCAGAATGTTAGACAAAAAGCTGCATGGTGGCTTTGGGATCATGGCGGATGACATTTTAGCGGGTATTTTTTCGTTGATTTGTGTACAAGCTTTGTTTAAAACTGGTTTCTTAGTAGCTTAATCAATAAAAGATTGTGAGTGTATGATCAAAAAAACCTTGCTAGTGTCTTGGCTGTTTATACTGATGAGTTTTTCAGTATCTGCTGCCATCAATGACTATATTGTGAAGCAATGGAATGTACAAAATGGCTTACCCTCACAATCAATTAAAAGTTTGGTGCAAGACCAGCAGGGCTATGTATGGCTTGGCACTCAATTTGGCCTCAGTCGGTTTGATGGCTATCAATTTCGAAATTTTACAACACAAAACACGCAATTCTTACAAACTAACGCCATTCTTAAATTACTGTTAGATAGGCATGGTAAGTTATGGATAGGCACCAAGCGGGGTCTTCATCGCTTAAACACCCACACGCTTGATGTTCAGTCATTTAATATCAAAGGACCTATCCTCGATATTGTTGAGGACAAGCAAGGTGACATCTGGGTTGCAGGTAATGGCTTATTTTACATTGGCAATGACCAACAAGCACAACGTGCATTTGATTCAGCAGAAGACAATAAAAAGTTTCCTGTTAACCGCATTAATCAGATTGTAGGCAGTGTGTCTAAAATCGCCCAAGGCACCGATGGTCTATGGTTGGTGAATGAGCGTAATCTGTTAAAAATTACCAAATCAGCCACCAATCGTAGGGACGTATTTCGTCTAGAGCTTGGGTTTAGGTTAGCGCTACCTGAACAATTAGCACAAACTATCGTGCATGATTTGGCATGGATTGAAGGGCGCTTGTATCTGGCCTCTGAACTCGGTGCTTACTTCTTAGATATAGACCAAGTGCTGAGACGTTATACCGAACTTGGCAATGGTGCTGTATATAAGTTTATGTACGACTCAGATACAGGGTTATGGGCGTCTACTTCAACTCGTTTGATGTTCAGAGAGGGGATCTCTGATTGGCGTTATGTCGAACCAATTCATGCTGATCAGTCGATTTGGTTTTCAGACATGTTTAAAGACGCAGAAGGAAACATTTGGTTAGCCAGTCTGAACGAAGGGCTTTGGTTTGCGCATACAGGTAATATTGCGCGACACATGATTGATGGTAACAGTCAGCAAGGTATAACGGCAACGACCAAAGATAACCAAGGTCGAACTTGGATGGCATCAAGAAGTGGTGTCGGTTACTTGAATAATGATGAATCATTGCAAGTGGTTATTACCCCTAAAGAGCTAAAAAACAGCACAGTATACGAGCTTGAATTTAGTGGCAATAGCTTGTTCATAGGAACTGAGCGAGGTGCCATGATTTATGAGCAAGGGGTGCTACAGCTATTACCGTTTCGAGAGTTGCGACAAACGCCAGTCTTAGCCATAACACCGTCGCAGCGTGGCGGAATATGGATAGGTACAGGTAGTGGTATGTATCGTCTTGAGTACTCGGGTTTAACACCGTTTGCTTACAATGCATTTTTAGGTAGTCAGTTTGTCACGTATATCAATGATCAGCCAAATGTCGGGTTTATAGGCACCAACAAAGGGGCCTATCAATTTAATCAAAAAGGCATTGAAAAGCTCGGTGGTCAAACGTCTCTAGAGTCTGCTTATGTTACCAGTATTTTATACATCCAAGGTGTGGCTACTTTGGTTGGCTCTTGGAATGATGGGTTATTCTATCGAACCGCGAAAGGTGATTGGTACCAATTAGATGCCTCAAATGGCTTACCACATGGTTCAATTTCCTCGCTCTATTATGATCAGCAACAGGCGCTTATTTGGGTCAGTACTCGAAAAGGTGTGTATCGTTTGCCCGCAGCGCAATTTACGCATCCGATAAACAATTTAAAAGTTGAGCAGGTTATTAGCCAGTTTGACCGCCAGCTCGATGGCAAAATAGGCCGTTGCTGTTCGGGGTTTGGTGGTGATGCAGTATTAGAAAAGCAAGGCGCGATTTGGTATCCAAGCTCTCAAGGGGCAGTTGAAATTCCCAAGAATGTTGAACTATTTGGCTCTAAAGACTTATCACCAAAACTGGAAGAGGTGATCACGCAAGAGCGAGCGATAGTCGCAAGTAAATTTGCAGAGCTACTTAAACTTGATACCAGTGAACGAGATATCACGATTAACTACACCGCCATAGACTTTTATGCGCCAGCGAGTATCGAGTTTAGATATCGTTTAACTGGCAAAGAAAACACTGAATGGCGAGAAGTATTTAACCGTCGAGAAGCGATATATACGAACTTAGAGCCGGGTGTATATAACTTTGAATTACAAGTTAAGCGTAAAGGTGAAGGTTGGCAACAAGCTCGAAGCATTACACAGCGTATTGAGATCCCTAGACGCTTTGATGAAACTGTGTACTTTAGACTGTTAATTACACTAGGGTTTGTTCTATTGTTTTACGTATTTTTTTGGATCTTTAGAGCCCAAGAGCGACGTAAGCAGCAGGCGCTTGAATCTTTAGTGGCAGAGCGTACCATGGCACTGCGTCAAGCGAACGACAAGCTTAACCAAGTGAATACTCAGATGAAACTAGTTAGCCATACAGATGAGCTCACAGGCCTTAAAAGCCGTCGTTTCTTATTCGATCAACTCCCTAAAGATGTCGAACACTACCAGCGTAACTCAAAGTCATTACAGCAACAGAATAAACGCCTGGTACTTCTTATTATCAATGTCGATAATTTTAGTAAAGTGAATGATGCCTATGGTCCGATTGGTGGTGATAGTTGTTTACAGCAACTTGCAACTTTATTGAACACCAGAACGCAAGGCTCTGATTATGTGGCTCGTTGGAGTGGTGATGAGTTCTTATTGTTGCTTCGCGACTTTAAGCGTGACGCAATTGAAACTTACATAAAAGAACTTTGCCGCGGTATTGCTGAATGTGACTTCCAATTACCGAACGGTAAGTCGATTAATATGACAGTGTCTATGGGCTGGTCATTTTACCCGCTACCTCTTCTAGGTGGGCAGGTGATAAGCTGGGAGGCCTCAGTGAATTTGGCGGATGTCGCACTTCATCAAGTTAAGCAACGTGGTGGTGATGGCGCTGCAACCATCACATTTGATGACCAGTTGGATGCGTTTGAATTTGAGCAAACAAGTAATGTTGAGTCACAATTACAAACCTTACAAGCAAATGGGCTTGCAGATGTGAAAATTTGGATGCGTTAATTAAGTGGATTGATATAACTCATCAAAAACTTGAAGCATAAAAAAAGGAGCCTTAGCTCCTTTTTTTATGCTTCAGTGCTTATTAGAGTAGCGCTTTGATCCGCTGCTCGATTGAATCAGCACATAAGCCCATTTCTGCATGCATTTCGTCTTGTGTGCCATGCTTGATAAATTCATCAGGTATACCAAATAATGACACAGGTGTGTGAATACCTTGTGCGCCAAGGAACTCCATTACAGCACTGCCAGCACCACCGGCAATGGCGTTATCTTCAAGACAAACAAAGCGATCATGGGTTTTGCTCAGCTCAACAAGTAAAGCTTCATCAAGCGGCTTAACAAATCGCATATCAACGAGAGTTGTATTTAAGTTTTCAGCGGCTTGTTTAGCATTATGAAGTAGTGTGCCGAAACTTAAGATGGCCACTTTCTCACCTTCACGGATCACATTGCCTTTACCAATCTCAAAAGCTTGCATCTGCGTTTGTACATCACTGTCACCGGCACTACCACGAGGGTAACGTACCGCTACAGGTTGGTTACACTGGTAACCTGTGTAAAGCATCTGACGGCATTCGTTGGTATCACTTGGTGCCATGATGATCATATTTGGAATACAGCGCATAAAGCTTAAGTCATATGCACCTTGGTGAGTTTCACCATCAGCGCCAACAATACCTGCACGGTCAATTGCAAACAGTACTGGTAAGTTTTGTAGCGCGACATCGTGAATAAGTTGGTCATAAGCACGTTGTAAGAAGCTTGAGTAGATAGCAACTACAGGCTTAAGGCCTTCACATGCGAAACCTGCACCTAGAGTAACAGCGTGTTGCTCAGCGATGGCAACATCAAAATATTGCTCAGGAAACTCTTTCGAGAAACGCACCATACCTGACCCTTCACGCATCGCTGGCGTAATCGCCATAAGCTTAGGATCTTGTGCTGCCATATCGCATAACCAATCACCAAATACTTTTGAAAAAGTAGGGGCGCTAGGTTTAGATTTTGGCAAGCTATGGATGCTTGGGTCGAATTTTGGTACGCCGTGGTAACCAATAGGGTCGGCTTCAGCTGGTTTGTAACCTTTACCTTTTTGCGTCTTGATGTGCAGGATCTGAGGGCCTTTCAGGTTACGCATATTTCTTAGCGTATCAACCAGCATATTGACGTCATGACCATCAATTGGACCAATGTAATTTAAACCAAGCTCTTCGAAGAAAGTGCCAGGAATAACCATGCCCTTTAGATGCTCTTCCATACGGCTGGCAAGCTCTTTCACAGTCGGTACACCAGAAAGAATTTTCTTGCTGCCTTCGCGTATATTAGTATAAAAGCTACCAGAAAGAATGCGTGCAAAGTGGTTGTTAAGTGCGCCTACATTTTCAGAGATAGACATCTCGTTATCATTTAAGATAATCAGCATGTCGGATTTAATGTCTCCGGCGTGGTTCATGGCTTCGAACGCCATACCAGCCGTGATCGCACCATCACCTATCACTGCAACGGTTTTACGGCCTTTACCTTCTTTCTGT
The DNA here is from genome assembly GCF_056629255.1 of Pseudoalteromonas sp. NFXS53. Taxonomy (NCBI): domain Bacteria; kingdom Pseudomonadati; phylum Pseudomonadota; class Gammaproteobacteria; order Alteromonadales; family Pseudoalteromonadaceae; genus Pseudoalteromonas; species Pseudoalteromonas sp. NFXS53. The sequence goes on from NZ_JBWVBR010000014.1 coordinate 93,635, forward strand.
GCAGCGATAGACATACCTAATGCAGCTGAAATCGAGGTACTTGAATGACCTACGCTGAAAGTGTCGTATTCACTTTCTTCACGATAAGGGAAAGGGTGTAACCCATCTTTTTGACGGATCGTATGCATAGCATCACGACGTCCCGTTAAGATTTTATGGGGGTAAGCTTGATGGCCCACATCCCAAATTAATCTATCTTCAGGTGTGTCATAGACGTAATGTAAAGCCACAGTCAATTCAACGGTGCCTAAACCTGAAGCCAAGTGACCACTGCTCTGCGAAACCGAATTAAGTAAGTAATCTCTTAATTCGTCGCTCAGCTTACCCAGTTGGGGCTGTGGTAATTGACGTAATTGCGCCGGTTCATCAACCAAGGCGAGTAATGGGTACTTGCTACTGTCCAGTTTCATTCTTTCAACATGTGTCCTACGCAAACCTTGTCCGATTATATACAAAGGTTTACTTAATTTTTATAAATTTTGTTCTATTCGTCATCAATACGTCATGATTGAGTATTAGTGATCACGCTCAATTATATATTTCGCAAGCTCTGCCAATACATCGGTATTATGAGGTATTGTATCAAGTGCAGACAGAGCATTTCCGACCAATAGATGTGCTTTTTGTTTTGCACCATCTAGTCCAAGCAAAGCCGGATAAGTTGACTTGTGATTATCTAAGTCTGAGCCTTGCGGCTTTCCTAATACGGCGGTATCACCTTCGATATCTAAAATATCATCTTGTACCTGAAAAGCGAGGCCAAGATTTTTACCATATATATCAAGGGCTGTAATTATTTCTGGTTTGACATTCGTAGCGCACAACGCGCCTAATTTAATTGCACAATTTAACAATGCGCCGGTTTTAAGTCGATGAATACGTTCAAGCTCTGCAAGGGTAACTGACTTTTCTGTCGCTGAAATATCAAGAGCTTGTCCGCCCACCATGCCCTGCAAGCCAGATGCAACAGCAAGGGTATTAACCATCTTGATTTGTTGCTTTGCGGGTATCGAAAATTCATGTTCACTTAAAAATTCAAACGCTAAGGTTTGTAGCGCATCGCCTGCTAAAATGGCCAATGCTTCATCATAAGCAATATGACAAGTCGGTTTACCTCGACGTAAGTCATCATCGTCCATAGCCGGTAAGTCATCATGGACTAATGAGTAGCTATGAATACATTCAATCGCAGCTGCGGCGACATCAAGGTCAGCTTCTTTGGCACCTAACAGTTTGCCTACAGTGTAAACCAAAAAGGGCCTTAATCTTTTACCGCCATTATTTATGCTGTAAAAAGTTGCTGATTTTACGGTTTCATCGGTATCTAATGGCAAAGAGAAGTAGTTACTAATGTAACTGTCTAAACGGTTTTGTGCCGTATTTATATGCTCGAATAAATTCACTGCGGGGTCTTAATCTAATTGATTTGGCATTGGTGTTACAGGTGTCTCAGGGTCATTGCCCATCAGGATTGAGACTTTTTGCTCAGCACTGCTTAACTTTTCATTAGAGGCATTGGCTAATTGAACACCACGTTCAAATTGCTTTAGAGATTGTTCTAAAGTCAGACTACCTTGTTCCATAGCCTGTACAATGCCTTCTAGTTCGGCCATTGCTTCTTCAAAACTTAGATTTTCAGGTTTTTTTGCAGCCATAGTACATCTTGCCCAGCAATTTATTTTAAAGGTAGCAATTTTAGGAGGATTAGCGACTCAGGTCAAAGCTTGTTGCTGGTAATCGTGACGAATCAGTTTGTTTTTTGCCCTATGTGGGCTTTAATCGAATTTTAACAACGTAATTGAGTTAAGATATTCAAGATGTTGCCGATAAAAGTCTTACTGAAAATTAGGCTTTTCACTGTAACATAGGCACAAGGTTTGCAAATATTCTAATTAAGCATGATATTTGTAGTAGCCACTCAAAAAATTGACTTAGAGTGTCATAATAAAAAAGTAATGATTAGTATTCTCTGGAGGGGATAGTGGATTTAGCAACCGTTATCGGAATAGTAGGTGCAATAGGTTTGGTCATCATGGCGATGTTCATGAGTAGTAATGGTGACTTGGCCATGTTTGGTGATGGCCCATCTACCGTCATTGTATTCGGTGGCTCTATTTTCATCGTACTCTCGAACTTCACCATGAGCCAGTTCTTAGGCATTGGTAAAGTTGTTGGCAAAGCCTTTATGTTCAAGATTGAATCTCCAGAAGAGCTCATTGAGAAAGCAGTTGAGTTGGCTGACTCGGCTCGTAAAGGTGGCTTTTTGGCTTTGGAAGAAGCAGAAATACCCAATGCCTTTATGCGTAAGGGCGTGGATATGCTAGTAGATGGTCATGATGCTGACGTTGTACGTGCCACTTTATTAAAAGACATTTCACTCACTACCTCTCGACACGAATTAGGCGCTAACTTATTTAAATCTTTGGCAGACATCGCCCCTGCGATGGGTATGATCGGAACGCTAATTGGTCTAGTTGCCATGTTATCAAACATGGATGACCCAAAAGCGATTGGTCCTGCAATGGCGGTAGCATTACTTACGACGTTATATGGTGCGTTCCTTGCGAACGTAGTTGCTATTCCTATTCAGGCGAAACTTGAGTTGCGTAAAGATGAAGAAGAACAAAATCAACGCCTAATCTTGGATGCAATTTTGGGTATTCAAGATGGTCAAAACCCGAAAGTAATCGAAGGTATTCTGAAGAACTACCTACCTGAGTCGAAACGCGGCAGCGACAAGGAGGAGTAGTATGTCAGACGAACAAGAATGTAAATGTCCCCCCCCCGGGCTGCCCGCTTGGATGGGAACATTTGCTGATCTAATGTCACTCTTGATGTGTTTCTTCGTTCTGCTGTTGGCTTTCTCCGAAATGGATGTTTTAAAGTTTAAACAAATTGCAGGTTCGATGAAATTTGCTTTTGGTGTGCAAAATAAAATCGAAGTAAAAGACATTCCCAAGGGGACCAGTGTAATCGCGATGGAGTTTACACCAGGTAAACCTGAGCCGACTCCCATCGAAACTATCCAACAGCAGACGGTAGAGATGACGCAACAAATGTTGGAGTTCCAAGCTGGTGATGAAGCTTCTGCAGGTGGTCGCCAAGAGCAACGCGGTAATAAGCGCGGTGGTGAATCGCAAAGTACTTCACAAGAGCAATCTATGGAGCAGGCTATTTCAGCTGCCGATCAAGAGCAGGTTAACGAGCTGGTGAAGAAAATTGCCCAGCAAATGGAAAAGCAAATTATGGATGGTGCAATAGAGCTTGAGTCTCTTGGGCAGCAGATCATTATTCGCATCCAAGAGAATGGTGCCTTTCCGTCCGGTAGTGCATTTTTACAGCCGAAATTTAAGCCAATAATTCGTGAGATTGCTGAGCTGTTAAAAGATGTGCCTGGAGAAATTACAGTGTCAGGTCATACTGATGATTTTCAGGTGACTAATGAGCTTTATTCTAATAATTGGGATTTATCTGCAACCCGTGCGGTTGCCGTGGCAAGTGAAATGGTGAAAGCCCCTGGTTTTGACAAAAATAGAATGGTTGTTGTTGGTCATGCTGATACTCGCCCGCTAGTGCCGAATGAGAATGACACAGATAGACGCCGTAATCGCCGTGTTGAAATCTCAATTCTTCAAGGTAAAGCGAAAGAATCTGATCCTATCGAATTGCGTGGTAATTAATTTTTTCATTCTTTAGTATTGTATTCTTGATAGATGGTTGGAATTCAGCTAATTTGAAGGTGAATCATCTATCAAGGAGAAAATACGATGTCTATTCTAAGTAAATACGCTTACATGCCAGGTAATAATGGCGATGGTGCTGATGATAATGATGAGCCACCAAAGTCTGAAGAAAAATCGTTAGATTAATCATTTCAAGATTAACCTTTCAATATGTCATTCGATTTAAACAGCACTTACTTTAATCAATTTTTGTTATTAGTAAGAGATCATGCAACTTTACTGACGTTTATTTCGGTTGCTCTGTTTGCATTATTAAGAGATGACAAAGCCTTTAGATATGCGGCACTGTGTGCCGCATTTTATGTGATTGGCTATTTCTCTTTCCCTTTGATCAAGCAAGTTGATGCCGATCTATATGTCATTCGTTACATTTATTGGACGTTGAGTGACATCGTTTTTATGGCTATCTTGGCTGTCTGGGCATTGAAAGACAAAGTGTATTTGTGGCAAAGCGTATTGGCACAACTCATCGTGCTTCCTGCACCTATCATGCAGTTATTTAGATTGGTAGATAGGCATTATCTTGATTTAAGTTACTCGACCTACCTTTATAAAAGTATCTTACCTTTAGTGAATATTCTTACCGTCATCCTGTGTTTTCTGCCCGTGATGTATCTATTAAAAAACCGAGTAAACCAACTGCAAGTAAAGGGATAGTGTTTCACCATTTTAAGCGCCTAGCTAACCCTCCAAACTGGTTAAGATAATTACTATCCCTAATTTAGCTTAATTTATATCAATATCAGTGATTGCAACATTAATTCCCGTATCTGAACCTGCAGAGGTTTGAGCTGCTAACTTAACAAATGTTTTATTTCCTTGGGCGTTTGGAATAACAATATCTGTCATAGCAAACTCACAGTTTTGAATTAACCTTTCTTGAGGCAAGTTGGCACTTAAACACATTATTTTTGTAATGTTATTACTGCGTATCTCTTCGCAATAGGCCGGGTTTAAACTGCTGCTTAACTGTTCATCAACCTCAATTAAAGAAAGTAAAATAGTAAAGTCAGTATCGTTGCATGCTAATGGCACGACTCTTTGATTATTTGATAAGTTGCCTTGCAAAAACCTCTGCTCATCTGAATTTTGGTACCAGACGGTCAGTGTACTTTGCAATAGGTTTGTGGACATTGAGTTGGGACTGCCTTTAGCACGCCAATCATTTAAAGATTTCACTTCAGGCAGTGCAAATGAGACGCTAAGTTCTGGTATATATTTGAATTGTTGGCCAGATTTGATTGTATTATTCTCAGCGCCTTGCCATGTATCTGTAACGTCTGCACCAAAAATATTCGCTACTTGCTCACACAGTGGTTCAGAGCCTTTGTATGATGTTTCTGCTAGGCTACTTGAGCGGTTTGTAAAGAAAGTTACCTGAGGCTTGGTTTGGAGCGTATCCCCCTCTATTTGCCAATAAGCAATGTTTGTTTCTTGCTTATTGAAATGCCTTTGCGCTGAGAAATCACTGCTACATTGTGCGCTCTCATTGACGGGAGGTGCAGTATTATCCTTTGATAGTGGTTCGCTGCCTCCGCCACCGCACGCAGTTAAAAAAGAAAAGGAAAGCAAGATTAGGGGGTATTTCATGAGACTTCCTTGAATTTGGGTTATCAGGCTTGCACGATAACCCAAACTTTTTACCGTTAACCTAGCGCAGGAATAACGCCAAACATTTGCAAGCCTTGTGCTGCTATTATGACAACCCCACAACAAGCTGCAAGGCTTAATCCAAATCGACCGCCTCTAACCTGATAGCCTTGTTCATTAGTTTGTTGTGCTCTTTGAACCCAAACCATCGCAACAGGTAAAAATATCGCTAAAACAACCAGTGCAATTGCGGCGTATCCTAGGGCGGTAATAAACCCTTGTGGGTAGAATAAAGCGAAGCCAAGCGGGGGCACAAAGGTAATTAATGCCGTCTTCAATCGGGCGCTTTTGTTATCACCTTGTTTGAAAGCATCAGCAAAGAAATCAAATAGTCCAAGGCTTACACCTAAGAAAGAAGTCGCCAATGCTAGATCTGCAAAAATCGTGATCGACGTACTGACTTGTGAGCTGTTCACTAAACTAGAGACGCTGCCAATGAATCCTTGCAGGCCTTCAGATTGTAAAAGTTGTGACTGGCTCATCATACCTTGGCTAATTAATTGCCAGAAGACATAAATAACTAAAGGGACGGAGGCACCGAAAATCATAACCTTTCTGAGAGAACGAATATCAACACCGACGTATTTTACGATTGATGGAATTGAGCCATGAAAACCAAATGAGGTGAAAATAACAGGTATGGCTGAAATAAGAAGTCCTTGCTCTAGCGGCATTTCGAGTAAGTGTTGGCCTTGAACATAAGGTGTCAGAACGAAAAATAGACTGCCCAGCACGATTACTTTAATGGCAAATAAAACACGGTTTAGTTTATCAACCGTTGAGGTACCCATGGTGACAATAGCAGCGACCAGTACAGCCACGAGTACAGAGCCGACTTGCGGGGCCACATTGACATCAAGCGCTGCATTTATTTTTGACTGTAATTGCGCGCCTCCACCTGCGATATATGCTGCACATAACGCATAAAACAAAAAGACCATTGCAAAATTAGCGATATACTGCCCACGTTTGCCCAATAATGTCTTGGCGAGCGTATTGAGTGTAGCATCTGAGCTGGCGAATTGATGAAGCTCTAGCATTAATAACGCGGTATAGGTCATTAATATCCATGTTAATAAAATCAAGATTAAAGATGCACTAAAGCCAATACCTGCAGAAGCGATAGGCAGTGCTAACATGCCCGCTCCTATGGTTGTGCCTGCGACAATTAGCATACTGCCGAGGGTTTTATTCTTTATCACATTATGCCCCTTTAAGTGTGAGAGAGCAGGCAAGATATAACGCAGAGCAAAAAATTGAAACTCCTTTGTTATAAATCAAGATACGTGTTTGTAATATATGTTTTACATTTTGATGCACAGTATTGAGATTTAGACATAAAAAAACGCGATGACACTGCATCGCGTTTTTTTGAAAAGCAGTGATTACTTCACTTCTTTACCAGCAGCTTGTTGGTCTGCATGATAACTAGAGCGAACAAACGGGCCACACGCTGCGTGGGTGAAACCAATTTCGTCAGCGTAATCTTTTAATGCATCAAACTCTGCTGGCGGCACATAGCGTTTAACCGGTAAGTGGTGCTTTGAAGGTTGTAAATATTGACCTACAGTTAGCATGTCAACATTGTGCTCACGAAGGTCACGTAATACCTCTTCGATTTCAGACATTTCTTCGCCTAAACCCACCATTAAGCCTGACTTAGTTTTAACATTCGGGTGTGCTTCTTTGAAACGGCGAAGTAGTTCTAAAGACCACTTATAATCCGCACCAGGGCGAGCCAGCTTATACAGGCGAGGCGCAGTCTCTAAATTGTGGTTGAATACGTCAGGTGGTGTTTCAGTTAAGATCTCTAATGCTTTTTCCATACGACCACGGAAATCTGGTACTAAGATTTCAATGGTGATCTCAGGATTGTGCTTACGGATCGCTTTAATACAGTCAGCAAAATGTTGTGCACCACCATCACGTAAGTCATCACGGTCTACAGACGTGATAACCACATACTTAAGCTTCATGTCTTTAATGGTTAAAGCCAGTTTTTCAGGCTCTTGTGCATCTGGTTTTAACGGGCGACCGTGCGCTACATCACAGAAAGGGCAACGACGAGTACAAATAGCACCTAATATCATGAATGTCGCTGTGCCGTGGTTAAAGCACTCAGATAGGTTAGGGCATGATGCCTCTTCACATACAGAGTGTAACCCGTGGTTTCGCATTGCTTGCTTGATGCCTTCAATACGCTCACTCGATTTCGGTAAACGGATTTTAAGCCATTCAGGTTTTCTCAGCATTTCATCGCGTTCAGTTGGCATTACCTTAACTGGGATCAATGCCATTTTCTCAGCATCGCGAAGCTTTACCCCTGGCTCCATTTTTACTGGTTTACTCATTCGTTCTCGAACCCTTCTTTGTGTTCAACATGCTCAGCGTTAAGACGTTTGAGCATATGTTTAACAAGACCTTGCGCAACTTCATCAAGTTGCGACGGGCCATTTAATTCACTTGTTTGCACCATGTTCATACCGGCATAGCCACATGGGTTTATGCGCATAAACGGGCTCATATCCATGTTTACATTTAGTGCTAGACCATGAAACGAACAGCCGCGACGAACGCGCAGGCCCAAAGATGCAATTTTACTGTCGTTAACGTAGACACCGGGTGCATCCGGTTTCGCATATGCATTAATGTCGTATTCTTTTAACATATCGACAATGCATTCTTCTAACCAAGTAACTAGCTCTCTCACGCCGATTTTAAGACGACGGAGATTAAACAGTACGTACATCATTTGCTGACCAGGACCGTGATAAGTCACTTGACCACCGCGGTCAACTTGAATAACAGGAATGTCGCCCGGAGCTAAAACATGCTCTGCTTTACCTGCTTGCCCCTGAGTAAAGACAGGCTCATGTTCAACAAACCAGATCTCATCGGGACTGTTATCGTCTCGGGTATCAGTGAAGTCTTGCATTTTTTGCCAAATAGGCTGGTAACTTTGTAAGCCTAACTGGCGAACTATCACGGTACTTTGAGTCATGGTTAGCCCTACAGTACGTAACGTACGTCTTCGATATTGCCAATTTCGGTATAGATTTGCTCAATATGCTCTTTTGAAGTGACGGTCGCGACCAGTGTCACCGACTCGTAAGTGCCTTTGCTACTCGGTTTTACTTTAGGCGCATAGTCACCTGGTGCAATTGTTTGCAACTTTGCAAGGATCTGATCAGTCAGATTTACATTTGCTAGGCCCATAATTTTAAACGTGAATGGGCAAGGGAACTCTAAGTATTCGTCAAACTTAGTATTTTTAACTGGTTGAACCATGAAGGTGTCCTCATCGCAAATGGTGTGGTGTGTTTTTATTTCACACACGCTCAATATTGGCGGGCATTCTATCATTTTTGCGGCAAAAAAAAACGCCTCACTCAGGAGGCGTTGATGACTAATAAATCAATTATTACATGATCTGTAAACGTAAATAGTCATAGATCTTGCTGAAGAAGCTACCTTCTTCAATTTCTTCCAGTGTAACTAATGGATACTGAGAGATTTCTTCGCCATCTAGCTCTAGGAATAGCGTACCTACTTTAGTGCCTTTGGCTAATGGCGCTTCTAAAGTTTTATCTAATTCAAAGTTCGCTTTCAAATTCTTGCGTTGGCCACGAGGGATGGTAATGGGTGTGTCTTCTAGAATACCTAAAGAAACCGTCTCTTTATTACCCATCCAAATACGCTGATCTGCAAAGCTATCGCCCGCTTTATATGGTGTGATTGTTTCGAAGAAACGGAAGCCATAGTTAAGTAGTTTTTTACTTTCGACTTTACGAGCACGCTCACTGTCTGTACCCATCACAACTGCAATTAAGCGCATGTCGTCTTTAGTTGCTGATGTCACTAGGCTGTAGCCAGCCTCTGATGTGTGACCTGTTTTAATGCCATCAACGTCAAGGCTTGCATCCCAAAGCAGTGAGTTACGGTTATACTGTTTAATACCATTGAAGGTAAAAGACTTTTCTTTGTAAAGCGCATACTCTTCTGGTACGTCACGAATAAGCGCGGCACCTAGCGTCGCCATATCACGAGGTGTTGTGTAATGCTCGTCTGTATCAAGGCCATGACTATTAATGAAATGCGTGTTAGCCATGCCCAGTTTTTCAGCGTGTGCATTCATGAGATCAGCAAATGCACTTTCACTGCCAGCAATGTGCTCAGCCATCGCAACACACGCATCATTACCTGATTGAATAATGATGCCATGGTTAAGGTCATCGACACTGACTTGCTTGCCAACTTCAATGAACATGACCGATGAGCCAGGGAAGTTCTTCGCCCATGCTTTTTCACTGATGGTAACCATATCAGTTGGTGAGATATTACCAGCTTCAATTTCGACACCAATTACGTAACTGGTCATCATTTTGGTTAGGCTTGCAGGTGCCAGCTTAGTATCAGCTTCGCCTTCAGCAATGACTTTGCCAGTTGTGTAATCGACCAAGAAATAACCTTTCGCATTGATCTGAGGTGCAGAAGGTAGGATCTGTGCGGAAGCTGAAAAAATGGTTGCTGAGCATACCAGCCCGCAAATTTTGGTAAGTAGTTTGGTTTTTAGTAAAGTCATTATGTTCTTTTATCGATAAAATTAAAAATTAGTCAGCTTTTTCTATTCTAAAGTCGTTGTTCACTGTAAAGCAAGAAAGCCTGGCGAAATTCACCTGCTTGTAAATTTTCTAGCAGGGATTGAGCATGAGTATCATCTTCTAGCGGCCCTAAGCGAAGTTTATGTAAACCGCCTTCTTCTGCAATGTTGGTATCAATTGCAAATTGACCTGCGAGTTTATTTGCCAAGTGCTCAATATTGGTTTTATTACTACTCGCAGCGACTTGAATATAGGTTAATCTTGGCGCAATGCGATCGAGTGTAATCGCTTCAATCTGAACCTTTGCTGTACCTTTGTTATGGTAGCCTAGCTTATAGGCCGCGGCATAAGATAAATCGATGATCCTATCATCGTGGAATGGTCCGCGATCATTGACTCTAACAATGGCCGATTTGCCATTTTCTAAATTGGTTACTTTAACAAAACTCGGAAGTGGTAGAGTTTTGTGGGCTGCAGTCATGTCATACATGTTAAAGATCTCACCATTAGAGGTGTAGTACCCGTGGAACTTCTGCCCATACCATGAAGCGGTCCCCTGCGCTTTATAACCTTTTTCATCTGACATAGGGTGATATTGCTTACCGAGCACCACATAGGAGCGTCCGGCGCTGACACTTTTTGGCTCAACTTTTACTTTCGCATCACGCATTTCATACTCAGTTGGAATGCGCATAGGTGCAGTGTCTTGGCGTGTATGATAGCGAGAGCTACACCCACTCACAAAAATGACAACAAGGGCTAGCAAGCAAGCCTTATACAACTTAGTCATGATTTAAGTAACATCCTCTTGTCTGTCGCAATTGACATAATGATGCCGAACCCAGCCATTAGCGTAACCATGGATGTACCGCCATAGCTAATAAGTGGAAGGGGGACACCTACAACCGGTAATAGACCTGATACCATGCCAATATTTACAAATACATATACAAAGAAAGTCAGTGTTAAGGCACCAGCTAATAGTTTACTAAAGGCATCTTGAGCACGAACTGCAATCAATAAGCCTCTACCTATGATAAATAAATAGACACTGAGTAATAACACCACACCCATTAAACCAAATTCTTCGCTCAATACCGAGAAGATAAAATCTGTGTGTCGCTCAGGTAAAAACTCTAACTGCGATTGCGTGCCATGCAGCCAACCTTTACCCTCGACACCGCCAGAACCTATGGCGATTTTCGATTGAATTATGTGGTAGCCCGCGCCTAAAGGGTCACTCTCTGGATCAAGTAATGTCATAACGCGCTGTTTTTGGTAAGCGCGCATACCGTAATGCCAAAAAGCGAATACAGCGGGAACCATTAATAACAGCGCACCACCAATGAGGCGCCAGCTTAACCCTGCTAGAAATAAAACGAAAATGCCAGAACTGGCAATAAGCAGTGAGGTGCCTAAATCCGGTTGTTCTTTAATTAAGAAGGTGGGCACACACAATAATATAAAACCGACAAACAAATTAATAAACTTTGGGGGCATGCGGTGTTGAGATATATACCAAGCAACCATCATAGGTACAGCCAGTTTCATGACTTCTGACGGTTGAAAGTTAGTAACGCCGAGGTTTAACCAGCGTTTTGCACCATTGATAGTAATACCAAAGAAAAACACAGCAACCAGCATAGCCAAACCCACTAAATAAAGTGGAATCACTAAGCGTTTTAGAGTAATAGGAGGAATTTGAGCAAACACCAATAATGCGATGACCGCGCCGCCCATGCGCACACCGTGTCTTAACATCATATCCATGTTTTGACCGCTGGCACTATACACAATCGCCAAGCTGCCAAACATCATACATACAAGTGCTAATAGTAAAGGCACATCTAAATGTATTTTCTGCCATAGCGTGCGTTTATGACCGAGCACCATTAATTAGCTCCTTGCTTAAGTGGGTTTGCAGTAAAGTAATAATCCATTAATTGACGTGCGATAGGGGCTGCGATTTTACTACCGCCACCTTGGTTCTCAACCACCACAGTCACAACAACACGCGGGTCATTATAGGGGGCAAAGCCTGTGTAAATAGCATTGTCTCGATGACGCTCGTCTAACTTTTCAGCATCGTATCGCTCACCTTGAGCAATACTGACAATTTGTGCTGTGCCAGTCTTGCCTGCAGGGTCATAATCCGCCCCTTTAAAAGCTTTATGCGCAGTACCAGTTACCTTAGTTACAGTGTTATGCATGGCTTCAAGGGCGACGCGCCAATGGTCATGATTTTTGAGCACAATAGGCGGGCGCTCTTCGGTATACATAGGCGTGATTTCATCAAACTGCTTTTTTACTTGTACAAGGTGCGGTTGGTAATGCTCACCTTTATTAACCATAATGGTTACAGCGTTGGCTATTTGCATTGGCGTCGCAGTCCAATAACCTTGTCCAATCCCGACTGAAATGGTGTCACCTGGCCACCAGTTTTCTTTAAAACGGTCTTTTTTCCAAGCTACGGTTGGTAAAATAGCGGTTGTCTCTTCATGAATATCAATGCCTGATAAATCACCAAAGCCAAACTTATTCATAAAATTACTGATTTTGGTAATACCAGACTTATAGGCAATCTCGTAATAAAAGGTATCACAAGACTCTTCAATGGCTTTGTAAACATCAACATGGCCATGTCCCCAGCGTTGCCAATCACGCCATCGGTGATCAACATTCGGAATTTGAAAAAAGCCCGGGTCCCACATGCGAGTTTGCTCAGTGATAATGCCTTCTTCTAAACCAAGAATAGCTAAGTGCGGTTTGACCGTGGAGGCCGGTGCATAGCGACCTTGAGTCGTTCTATTGATTAAAGGTCGATCTGGATTTAGCAAGGCACGATAATCTTTACCACTGATCCCATGTACGAATAAGTTTGGGTCGTAACTTGGGTTTGAATAAAGCGCGAGAATACCGCCGTCTTTAGGATCCATAACAACGATCGCGCCACGCATGCCTTCAAGGGCTTTTTTCGCCACTTGCTGTAAGCCTATATCTAACGTAAGAACTAAATCTTGCCCTGGTGTGGGCGCATCGACGCTTAAAGTACGGATCACTCTGCCTCGGTTATTCACTTCAACACGTTGTGAGCCAACGATGCCGTGCAGTTCTTTCTCGTAGAACTTCTCTATGCCAAGCTTACCAATGTCATGGGTTGCACGGTAATTTTTGGCTTCACCAGCAAGCTCTAAAGCAGTGAGCTCTTTTTTATTTAATTTGGCAACATAACCAAGCGCATGGGTGAGTGTTTCACCGTAGGGGTAATATCTGGCAAGGCGAGCTTCAATATTAAAGCCGGGAAATTTATGTTGATTCACTGAAAATAAGGCAACTTCATGCTCATTTAAACGCGCTTTGATAACACGGCTTTTAAAGCGCTGCTTGCGGCGAATATTTTTTAAAAAGCGTTCTTGGTCTTCTACAGAAATATTTAATAAAGCGCCAACTTCAGCAAGTTGCTTAGTGATATCATCTACTTGCTCAGGGATCACTTCTAAATTATAAACAGGGCGGTTCTCTGCCAATAACACCCCATTTCGGTCGTAGATTAAGCCTCGGTTTGGTGCGACGGGGATTACTTTAATACGATTATCATTAGAGCGTGTTTTATGGGTGTCGTGCTCTGTGACTTGAAGCTTATAGGCGTTACTGAGTAGCAAGCCTATAAGGAGAGTAACAAACACAAAACCAACAAATGCGCGACGAGCAAACAAATTTGCTTCAGCTGAATGGTCACGAATTGTTGGTCTTTTGTTTATCATCTGAGTTGTATTATTCTCTGTGGTAAGGGTGGTTGTTATTTAAGCTCCACCCGCGATACAAGCTTTCAGCGACAATAATGCGCACAAGTGGATGCGGTAATGTCAAAGCCGATAGCGACCACTTTTGCTCAGAAGCGGCAATACACTCAGGCGCAAGGCCTTCAGGGCCGCCAATTAATAAGCTGACATCTCGACCATCAAGTTGCCACTTTTGCATATGATTTGCCAACTGGTGCGTATCCCAAGGCTTACCTGTTACTTCTAGCGTCACAATTCGGTTGCCTTTTGGAATAGCGGCTAAGGTTTTTTCACCTTCCAACTGTAAAATACGCTTGATATCGGCATTCTTACCACGCTTTCCAGCTGGGATCTCAACAAGTTCTAACGCCATATCTTTTGGAAAACGACGCTGATACTCTTTAAAGCCAGTCTCAACCCAAGCAGGCATCTTTGTGCCGACAGCAACCAATTGAATTTTCAAAATTAGCCCCAGAGTTTCTCTAAGTCATATAAGTCACGAGTTTGGTCTTGCATAACGTGCACAACCACATCGCCTAAATCAACCAGTACCCACTCACCTACATCTTGTCCTTCAATGCCTAATAGGTCTTCACCAGCATGACGCGTTTCTTTAGCAACGTGTTCAGCAATAGACTGTACGTGACGTTTTGAGTTACCTGAGCAAATGACCAAATAATCCGTTACAGAGCTCACTTCTTTTACATCTAACTTAACAATGTCACGGGCTTTCATGTCGTCAACTTTGTCTAATGCAAAGTCTAATAATTGTTCAGAATTCAAATCTTGTATCTCTATGCTCAAAAAATAAGGCGCGTATAGTAGCACAGCACATTGCTTTATTCAGCATAGAGCTGATGAGTACGAATGTAATCTATGACCGAAGACGCGAGAAATTGTTCCATAGGTTTTTGATTATTTATTAGTTTTCTTATATCGCTCGATGCGGCATCAAAACTAGGACCAGTTAAAAAATGACAATGACCGGCTTTTTTCGTGAGTAACAGCTCGCTTGTCTCAACTTTAGCTTGTTCCGCGTAGTTGGCAAGCGCTGGGTTTGGTGCATAAATTTCGCCAGGGCGCTGATAAACAACGATGTGGCAAAGCTGTGTAATGGCTTGCCATTCATACCAATACGTTAAACTATTGAATGAGTCCATACCCATCAAAAAAATGATGGATGAATTAGGCTGCTCGCTTCGGTATTCCTGCAGCGTTAACAGTGAATATGAAGGCCCTTGTCGCTCAAGCTCTCTTTTATCAATAGTGAATGCTCTATTACCTTGTGTAGCTAACTGGAGCATGTTGAGACGGTGAGTGTCAGTGATCTTAGGTTGTGCTTTGTGCACAGGTATTGCGCAGGGTAAGAATCGTAATTCAGACAACCCAAGCTCAGCAACGCATTGCTCGGCCATGTTTAAATGTCCTAAGTGGACGGGGTCAAAAGTACCACCAAAAAGTGCAATCATATTGTTTAATCAGTGTGGTTGATGGGCAGACCAATTGGGATGTGATAGCAAAAACTCAGTGCACAATGCAGTAAGGCTTGATAAGGCGCAGTGAGTTCTCCGCGTTTATAGCCACTGTCTATTTGTGCCAACAACAGACCGATTTGCTCGAGCTGATGCAGAGGCAATCTATCAAGTGCTTGCTGAGTCAAAGGCTGCTGGTTTTTCCAAATATTATGCTGTTTATAGAGCGCAGTAATATTTTGACCTTGCTGTAAGCCTTGCTTAATTGATACTAAGGTTTGCTGTTGCTTATTCAGCGCCCAAACCAGCGTATTCGGCTCAGTGTTATCTTCAGCTAATTTAACCATCACTTTGGTGATTTTTTTTGCCTGACCGGCAAGCGTTGCATTAGTCAGGTCAAAAATATCAAATTTACTTTGATTAAGCAGGCCCGCTAAGATTTGCTCATCATTGACGGTTTGCGAAGGGTAAAGCAGCGCCAGTTTTTCTAGCTCTTGATGTGTTGCGAGTAAGTTACCTTCTGTGGCCAGCAAAAGTTGCTTCTTAGCGTCTTGTGTTAGAGCAACTTTTAACTGCTTGGCTTGCGAATCAAGCCAGCGCTGCAAGTGTTGACCAGTCAATTCATAACAAGGCACATATACGCCTTGCTTTTCCAAGCCTTTAAACCAAGCTCCGCGTTGGATCTCTTGGCTGGCTTTTTGACCTTTCACAATTAACACGACATCAGGATTCGGTTGAGCAGTCAGTTGTTTAAACGCATCGCTCCCGGCTGTACCGGGTTTTTGCTGGTTCAAATCAAATTCAATGAGTGTACGTGCGCTAAATAGCGACATACTATTGTATTGAGCAAGTAATTCTTGCCAATCAAAGCCTGGCAACAAACTAAATTTAATGACTTCGTCGAAGCCTTGTTGTTTTGCCGCTTGCTTTATTTGCTGCACACATTGTGCTTCTTGAAAAGGTTCTTCACCTAAAACCAAATAGAATGGGGCTAGGCCTTTTCGTAAAATATCGGGAAGTTGGTTAGCGTAACAGCGCATTAGAGTTGTGACAGCTCTCGAACAATACGTTTACTTGCCTGCTTGCGCAGCTCGTTAAGAATAATATCAAGCTCTTTGGCTTTAGCTAGTGCGTTGTCAGGGTCATCTTGATAATTACGGTAAATCTCAAACCCTTTATCTACAGGCTCAAGACCCGGACGTGTCACTCTGTATGAGACAGAATAAGCCAGTTCGTATTGCGCAACCTGACCGTTTCTAAACAAGCTTAACGTTTGGCGTGTTAGAGAGTCACGATAAAGATGTAGCTCAGGAACTTGTTTGCTTCTGTTGTCACTCATGGTGACTTGAGATGCGACGAGATCTTTGCGAAGTAATGAAAACAGCTCAGACTTGCTATCATCACCCGACAGGTGGAGCGTTTGTAATTCTTTTGGTAAATATGAGGCTTGCTTTAAATGAAAGCCACAACCAGATAACAAAACACAGGCTAGCAAAAATGCTAGCCCATGCTTAATTGAATGCGATAAACGCATCTTAGTTTGCAACCACATTAAGTAGTTTACCTGGTACGTAAATGACTTTACGGATTTCTTTGCCTTCGATGAATTTAGATACATTCTCTTCGGCAAATGCCAGCGCTTCAACTTGTTCTTTCGTTGAGTCGGCAGCAACCGTCAGCTTAGCACGCAGCTTACCATTCACTTGTACCACGATAAGTTTCTCATCTTCAACAAGCGCAGTTTGGTCAACCACAGGCCATGTAGCATCTAACACGTCACCTTCGTGACCTAAGTCTTGCCATAACTGGTGACACATGTGTGGTGCAATTGGTGCAAGCATAATCACGATGGCATTAAGTGCTTCATTTGCTAATGCAATATCTTGTGTATCTTTAAGCGGCGCTTTTGCAAGCTTGTTAGATAGCTCCATGATAGCAGCAATCGCAGTATTAAACGTTTGGCGACGCTCAACATCATCTGTTACTTTTGCAATGGTTTTGTGGATTTCACGACGTAGCACTTTCTGGTTGCTGTTTAGCGCATTTACATCAAGCTCAGCGGTACCTGCAGCATTGACGTCTACTGCGTATTTCCAAACACGTTTAAGGAAGCGAAGTGAACCTTCAACGCCCGAGTCAGACCATTCTAGAGTTTGCTCTGGTGGCGCTGTGAACATCATGAATAAACGAACTGTATCTGCACCGTACTGCTTGATAACAGTTTGTGGATCAATACCGTTGTTCTTTGATTTAGACATTTTAGACATACCAGCAGACTCTACTGGTTGACCATCGTCTTTGTGCCACGCTTTAGTGATACGACCTTTATCGTCTGTTTCTGTTTCAACGTCAGTTGGTGAAATCCAAACATCACCGCCTTTTTCGTCTTTACGGAAATAAGTTTCAGCTAATACCATGCCTTGACATAGTAGACGCTCGAACGGTTCATCTGAGTTTACTAAACCACAGTCACGTAATAGTTTGTGGAAGAAACGCGAGTAAAGTAGGTGAAGGATCGCGTGCTCGATACCACCAATATATTGGTTTACTGGTAGCCAGTAATTCGCTGCACCTGGTTCTAACATGCCTTCGTCATAACGTGGACTACAGTAACGCGCGTAGTACCAAGAAGATTCCATGAAAGTATCGAACGTATCTGTTTCGTGGAATGCAGGTTCACCGTTCACAGTGGTTTTAGCCCACTCAGGATCTGCTTTAATTGGTGAAGTCACACCGTTCATTACCACGTCTTCTGGTAAGCGAACTGGTAGCATGTCTTCAGTCGCAGCAAGCTCAGAACCATCTTCTTTATTTAGCATTGGGATTGGTGAACCCCAGTAACGCTGACGGCTAACACCCCAGTCACGTAGACGGAAGTTAACTTTACGCTTACCTGCACCTATGCTTTCAAGTTTGTCAGCAATGGCGTTGAATGCTGCTTTAAATTCAAGACCGTCAAATTCGCCAGAATTAATCAGCGTGCCTTTTTCAGTGAACGCTTCTTTTGACAGGTCAGCTACAAGCTCAGAACCTTCAGCAGGCGCAATAACTTGCTTGATCTCAAGACCGTAAGCAGTAGCAAATTCATAGTCACGTTGGTCGTGACCTGGTACTGCCATAACCGCACCTGAACCATAGTCCATTAGTACAAAGTTTGCAGCCCATACAGGTACTTCTTCACCAGTTAATGGGTGAATGGCTTTAAAGCCTGTGTCGATGCCTTTTTTGTCCATGGTTGCCATATCAGCTTCAGCAACTTTGGTGTTCTTACATTCTTCAACAAATGCAGCAACGTCTGGGTTATTCTTAGCAGCTTCTAACGCAATCGGGTGACCAGCAGCAACACCAACATAAGTCACACCCATGAAGGTATCTGGACGAGTAGTGTAAACAGTGAAAGTTTCGCCATTATCAGCACGTTTGAAGTCAATCTCTAAACCTTCAGAGCGACCAATCCAGTTACGCTGCATGGTTTTAACTTGCTCAGGCCAGTGCTCAAGCTTGTCTAAATCATCTAGTAGCTCTTGAGCGTAATCAGTAATCTTGATGAACCACTGAGGAATTTCTTTTTGCTCTACAAGCGCGCCTGAACGCCAACCGCGACCGTCAATCACCTGCTCGTTAGCCAGAACTGTTTGGTCAACTGGATCCCAGTTTACAGTAGACATTTTCTTGTAAACTAAGCCTTTCTCGTAAAGCTTAGTGAAGAACCATTGTTCCCACTTGTAATATTCTGGGTGACATGTTGCGATTTCACGATCCCAGTCATAACCAAAACCAAGCTGTTTTAGCTGACCACGCATGTAATCAATATTTTCGTAAGTCCACTTAGCAGGCGCTGTGTTGTTTTTGATAGCCGCGTTTTCTGCAGGTAGACCAAATGCATCCCAACCCATAGGCTGCATCACGTTTTTGCCTTGTAAGCGCTGGAAACGAGATACCACATCACCAATGGTGTAGTTACGCACGTGACCCATATGCAGTCGACCACTTGGGTAAGGGAACATAGAGAGACAGTAATACTTCTCTTTGTTCTCGTCTTCTACGACTTTAAACGTCTTGTTTTCTTCCCAATATTGTTGGACTTTTGACTCAATGTCTTGCGGGTTATATTGCTCTTGCATCTATGTTTCCAGACTTCTTGCAAATTAATAAAAAATTGTTCGATAGCATAACCGAATTTGCAGTCTAATCACAGCATCTAGACTGCAAATATTTGCGCTGTTTAGGCTCTTATCTACCTTAGCTTTTGCCATAAAAAGAACAGTTAGAACTTCTCAGTTATATAAATGATATTTTTACTGATATTAATTATCATTTGCGTTGATCTAAATGGGATTTGCAATTAACATGCGCAGCGAAGTTAATAATTCCAAAAATATCAAGGATATCCATGTTTAGAAGTTCGCTTACCTTAATTGCGATGGCTGTTAGTTGCGCATCAATGGCTAATGAAGCTAATCAGTCTGAGTCGAAAATTGATGATATTGAACAGATCATCGTATCTGGAAGCCGTGTTTTTGAAAGTATTGATGAAGTACCGGCATCAATTACTGTGATCACACAAAAGCAAATTGAAGACCACCTCAAGGTAAACCCAGAGCTTCAAAGCTTACTGGCGCAAATAGTGCCAGGCTTAGCGCCTGATACAGGCAGCTCTAGTAACACAGGTCAAGGGCTTCGCGGTCGAGCGCCATTGGTTATGATTGATGGCGTGCCACAGTCAACACCACTGCGTAATGGCTCGCTTGGGATCAGAACATTAGATGCAAGCGCTATTGCACGTATTGAAGTGATTAAAGGTGCAACATCTATCTATGGTAATGGTGCGTCTGGCGGGATTATTAACTACATCACAAAACAAGCTCAAGCAGATGGACAAGTAGAGGGGGAAGTGAGTCTCTCTAGTCGTTTTAGTGCGGTTAAACTGGCTGAAAGTGGCGGTGCTCGTATATCTGCGGCAATTAATGGTCGTGCCGAAAAATTTAGCTACCTTGCGACTATAGGTTACGAAGAAAATGGCGTACAACGTGATGCTGAAGGCGATATCCTTGGGCTACAATATGGTTTGTCAGATGCCGTAACAGAAAATTACTTTACTAAACTTGGCTATGATTTTGATGAAGATAAACAACTGCAGTTTAGTTATAACTATTACAGCTCACAGCAAAAAACTGATCTAGGTGATGTGTTTGGTAATATCAATAGTGGCGAAAAGTCATATGCCCAACACGTTGCACCTGAGCTACAAAAAAAAGGTAAGCCTCAAGGCCCAGCGGGCAACGAAAATATCACGTTAAAATACACTGATTATGCGGTCTTTACGAACACCCAACTTACGCTCGATGCATATATGCAAGACATTGAGAATATATTCTTCTTTTCTCCAAACTTAGCTAACCCAGAGGCCGGCTTTACTGGAGGCCAATCAGTCATCGTTTCTGAGAAACAAGGTGCCCGAGCGACATTTAATACAGCTTTAGACTTTGACAATGTAGCGGCAACACTAATTTACGGTATTGACGCGTTAAATGACGTGACCTCACAGCCGATGGTTGATGGTCGTGTTTGGGTACCAGAAATGGATATGCAAAGCTTGGCGGGTTATCTTCAAACCAAGTGGGTAATTGCTGATGACTTAGTGTTAAAAGCGGGTGTGAGACAAGAGAGTATTGTTATTGAAGTAGAAGAT
Source organism: Pseudoalteromonas sp. NFXS53 (assembly GCF_056629255.1). Lineage (NCBI taxonomy): Bacteria > Pseudomonadati > Pseudomonadota > Gammaproteobacteria > Alteromonadales > Pseudoalteromonadaceae > Pseudoalteromonas > Pseudoalteromonas sp. NFXS53. The sequence goes on from NZ_JBWVBR010000014.1 coordinate 114,575, forward strand.
TACACTACATTAAAGTTATGCCGAAGTGCAGATCAATGTTCGGTACCAATGTCGGTGAAAGGCGATACCATTAATTATGATGCAGCTACTTTCAACTTCGCTATTAAATACAATGGCTACGAACAGTTTAGTCCATTTGCGAGTTACTCTCAGGGCTCTGATGTGTCTGATATTGGTAGGTTACTTCGAACAGCTACTGTAAAAGACATCGGCCTGATCCAAACCGATGCTTCAATTACTGATAATTATGAAGTCGGTTTTAACTCGCAATTAGAAAATCTGCGTTTTGAATTTGCTTTATTTAAGAGCACCTCAGAGCTTGGTACAAGCAGTGTTTTCAATGAAACAACTGGCGTCTATGAGCCGGTTCGTGCACCACAAAGAATCTGGGGCTATGAGGCTTTAGTTGATTACAAGCTGTCTAAGACTCTCGATTTAAGAGCCACGTATAGCTTTGTGGAAGGCAAAAATACCGCTAACAATACTTATTTAGGCGGAAGACAAATCGCGCCACCGAAATTTACAGCATCATTAAACTGGCAAGCCAATGATGCACTCTCGATGGCGTTAAATTGGTTATATGTTGGCGATAGAAAACGCTTTGAAATGAACGATAAAGGTCAATATGTTGCCGATCAAGGACCGATTGATAGCTATAATGTGTTAAGCACATCTGCTAGCTATCAGTTGTCAGATAGTTTCAATGCGTACATGGGTATAGAAAACTTATTAAATAACGACTATTACCCAGCAAGGGCGCAGGCCTACGCTTATGGTGGCTATAATGTGAAAGGCTTAGGCCGCACTATTACGTTAGGTGTAAAATATAGCTTCTAAAGCTGCTCACTACCTTGCAGAGCGGCTATCTTTGACCGCTCTGCAACCCTTCTATATTTTACTCGTTCATACGCGCAACTCTCCAAAGATGTCCTATATCGTCTACACTTAGTAATAATCATAATTTTCAATATTGGTTGACTGTTTACAGTGTCGAGAGACGTGTTTTTATTAAATAACACGCATGAGAGGATATTATGGCAGGTTACAAACAATGGTTAGATGATTTCTCTAACTGGCTGAAAGATATAAAAGACCATGAAGTAGAAGACTTAATAAACCAATTTGTCGAAAAACAGCAGGCTTTAAAAACCTTCAGTGAAGAAAAGCTTAAAGCGTATAGCCATTATTTGAAGCGTGATTTAAAGCATTTAGAAGATGAATATAAAAACGCAGACGATATCGCATGGCAAGAATTAAAAGCGGGTATGTTGTTTGAATTAGCTCAGCTTGAAGATAGAACACAGTTAGAGTGGCAGGCGCTTTTAAAAGATTTTGAGCATGATGGGGTTTACAAAGCGGGTGAATGGATAGCCATGGGACAATTAGTATGTAAAAATTGTCACCATACTACAGATGTACTTTATGCCTCTGAAATTAAAGCATGTAGCCAATGTGAGCACCAAGAATTTAGTCGAAAAGCATTGTCTCCATAGTCTAGCCAATTTGGTTAGATAATAAAAAGAAGTTAGGAATGACAAATAAGATAGCACCTTTACCTATTGAGGCCTTAGCGCCAACCGTTTCACTTGCGCATGTTGAGTCATGCGTGCGCAACCCTTACCCAGAAGCACTGACATTTATTGGTCAGCAACGCGCTCAAAGTGCCTTAGACTTTGCACTAGGCATGGATTTACCAGGCTACAATACCTTTGTGATGGGTGAAGCGGCATTAGGCCGTTTTACTATGGTAAAAGATAAGCTAGAAGCTCACAGTAAAACAAAGTCAACACCAAACGAATGGTTGTACGTCAACAATTACGATGATCACCGTAAGCCTATCGCCTTGTTTATGCAGCCAGGTCAAAGTAAAGAGCTTGCTGATGACATCGATGAATTTTTAGATGAAGTAGCCGATACTTTTCCAGCAGCATTCGATAACCCAGGCTATCAACGTAAAAAGAAATCTATCGATAAAGAATTTGATAACAAGTATGACGCTGCGATCACAGCTGTCGCAGAGCTTGCGGCTAAAAAAAGTGTGGCACTGATAGAAGAAAGTAATCAGGTCGCTTTTACGCCGGTGATCGACGGTAAACAGTTAGATGATGCAGAATTTGCCGCACTTGATGAGAAAGTGCAGGAGCACTTTTTTGATGCCATTGAAAAGCTTGAAGATGACCTGATTGAGGCGTTAATTGAGCTACCACGTTGGAAACGTGAATCATCTGAAAAACTGAGAAACTTAAAGAAGCAAACAGTTGAAACTGCCACTAAGCCTTTACTAAAGAAGCTAGAGCTAAAGTATGCCAGCCACATCGGTGTTATTCGTTATCTAAAAGATGTCCGCATTGAAATCGTTGATGCGGTGCTAGAGTGGTTAGATGACAGTGGCAGCGAGGAAAACAAAGACGAGTTTGACCATCGAGGTATGTTAAATGACTTCTTTGCCCCGAATATTCTGGTTGAATATAAAGATGGAGAGGCTGCACCTGTGGTGTATGAGCCAAACCCAACTTTTGGTAATATTTTTGGTAAGGTTGAATACGCTACTTCACAAGGCAACTTAATCACGAGTTATCGCTCAATCCAACCGGGTGCGTTACATAAGGCCAACGGTGGTTATCTGATCATGGATGCCGATAAAGTCTTGGCTAACTCGCAAGTGTGGGATGGTCTAAAATTGTCGCTTAAAACCCACCAAATAAAGAATGATTTACCGTATCAAGATAGCTCAGTAGGCAGCAGCTTCACGCTCCGCCCTCAGTTAATTCCACTCGATGTGAAAATTATTTTGTTGGGCTCACGTGACTTATATTATGCCATCAGTGATTACGATGAAGAGTTCGCAGAGCTATTTAGAGTATTGGCTGATTTTGATTACTACTTGCCAAGTAGCGATAAACTTCAATATCAGTTCATTACCAAAGTACTTGAGTACTGCGATAAAACTTTAAATTGCGGTATTTCTGCGTGTGGTCTTGCGCGTTTGCTCAAGTTTAGCTATCGCCAAGCAGAGCACCATACTAAGTTGTCAGCACGGTTTGCAGATGTGCTTGAGTTAGTGGCAGAAGCAAGCTTTTATGCAAAACAAGACAATGTGACAGAGGTTACCGCAGAGCACATTGATGAAGCCATTGCCGGTAAGCAGTATCGCACCGGTCAGCTTAGCGAAAATATGCTGAGTGATATCAAAGAAGGCCACACACTGATAGAAACTGACGGTGAAGCGATTGCTAAAATCAATGGTCTGACGGTATTACATATTGGTGATACGGCATTTGGTACACCAGCGCGCATTACGGCTACGGTATATGCAGGATCTGATGGCGTCATTGACGTCGAGCGTGAAGCAGACTTAGGTAAGTCAATTCATTCTAAAGGTGTGATGTTGTTAACGGGTTATCTAGGTAACAAGTATGCACAAAACTTTAGCTTAACACTCAGTGCCAATATCGCGATTGAACAAAGTTATGGCTATATCGACGGCGATAGCGCCTCACTCGCAGAATTATGCGGCTTAATCTCAGCTATCACTCAACTACCCATTAACCAGTCGTTAGCGCTGACAGGCTCCATTAATCAGCATGGTGAAGTGCAGGCGATTGGTGGTGTAAACGAAAAAATAGAAGGCTTCTTTAAGCTTTGTAAAATGCGTGGTTTAACCGGTCAGCAAGGTGTGATCATTCCTCAGTCTAACCGCGTTAACTTAGTTTTAGATGACGAAGTTTTACAAGAAGTAGAGCGTGGCCGTTTCCATATTTATGCAGTTTCAAACGTGGATGAAGCATTGAGCTTGTTGATGAATCATGACGCTGGAGAGCTAGTCGACGGGGAATACCCTGAGGGCTCTATTAATGCGCTAACACTGGCTCGATTACAGCAAATTGCTGATGTGGTCAGTGGCGATAATGAAAAAGAAGAAACAGACCAAGATAAGGAGTAAGTAGCGTGTCTACAACCAATGTAATTTTAGTGATTGTCATCGTGATTTTGGTGGCACTATTTTCTCGTGCGTCGCAAAAGAACAAAGCGGCTGCAGGAGAGAATCGTATTAAAGCGGCAGAGTTTTTGGCAGAAAATGCAAAAAAAGATACTGTGGTAACAACTGATTCTGGCTTACAGTACGAAGTGCTTACACAGGGGGAGGGAGATGCAAAGCCTTCTGCCACCAGTAAAGTAAAAGTACATTACCATGGCACACTTGCTGATGGCACCGTATTTGATAGCTCAGTAGAGCGAAATAGCCCGATCAGCTTTGGCTTAAACCAGGTAATTCCAGGTTGGACTGAAGGTGTACAGCTAATGACTGAAGGCAGTAAGTTTAAATTTTATATCAGTCCTGAGTTAGGTTATGGAGACCGTGCAGCTGGTAAGATCCCAGCAGGCTCATTGTTGATTTTTGAAGTTGAGCTTTTAAAAATAGAGTCGTAAAGTTAGTCTCATTTTAGAAACATGAAAGGGGGCTAAGCCTCCTTTTTTATACATAATGTAAGGAGAGAATATGTATATGGGTCTTGTTATCACTGCATTAATGGTACTTTTTGTTTATTTCAGAGCTAAGCATGTCAATGAAATAAAAGTATATGTTGGCGAAACCTACCCCGATATCTTGGCTAGATTATCAAAAGACAAAATGAAAATAGGGGTCAATAATTTGTTTGTGATTGCCCTTGAAGAGTCCCTGAAATTTGGAGAGTTAAGTAAAACTCAGGATAAGCGATTGCATTTATTAACCAAAAGAATGCGTGATTTTGATACGCGTTTTATGGCGGTCTCAGTTATCGTTATGATCGGTTATATTTTTCTGGCTTAACTCAAATATTACTGAATGAAAATCTATCATGCATACTCACAGTGTAGTGACTGAATAAAAAGATAAATCTCATTTTTCATCATAAGAAAATGAGATTTATCTGTATTCATTGAATCTTATTCTATCTAATACTCTACTCAAGTGCTTATTGATTAGGTTTTCTGTTATTGTGTTATTTACTCTCCATAGGTACTTGAAAGGCCTTCAACTAATTTATCAAACGACTCATCATTTTCGGTTTATTTTATTTGCGATTTGTAGTGTTTAATTGCAGCTTTGTTTTGCTTTAGGTAGCTTTGAGCGGCTATTGATAAGAGAGAAATAAATGACCGAGCACAGCTTACCTAACCGTCGCATTCTGGCTATCGATGTTTTCCGTGGTTTGACGATCCTCACCATGGTATTTGTCAACGAACTTGCCGCAATTAAAAATATTCCTTCTTGGATGACGCATATGCCTGCCGATGCGAACGCCATGACTTTTGTAGATTTAGTATTCCCAGCTTTCTTATTTATTGTGGGTATGTCTATTCCATTTTCAACACAAGCAAAAGCTGCAAAAGGAGCGAGCTCAAAACGTTTATTAGTTGATGCAGCCTTCAGAGCGCTTGGATTAATCGTAATCGGCTTGTTTATGGTGAACACCATATATGGTTATGATGAAAGTAAAATGCTGATATCTATGCCGCTTTGGACTTTGTTGATGTATGCCAGTGTACTACTCATATGGAGTCACTATCCAAAGCACCTTTCAAGTGTATTAGTCAAAGGCTGTAAATATTTAGGCATACTTGGCCTTATTGTGCTGGCGTATATTTATGAAGGCCCTTACGGTGGTATGACACCTCAGTGGTGGGGGATCCTAGGCTTAATCGGCTGGGCGTTTATGTTTAGTGTGGCAGTTTATTTATTTACTAAACAAGATGTCATTAAATTAATTGCAGCCAGCCTTGCATTTGTCGCGTTATATTTTGTTATAGAACATTTAAGCGGTATTAACGGTGTGCTTGACCGACTTGTCGAAGATAACCGAAACCATACCCATGCGACGATAGTGTTAGCAGGTGTTGTGATGAGCTTAATCTTTTATCACGCTAAATTAACTGACAAAAAGTGGTTCAACTATTTTGCTTTTGTATTTGTTAGTGGCGCACTTACCTTGTTGAGCTGGTGGCATTGGCCAGTTTCAAAGATATGGGCAACGCCAAGTTGGGCATTCATGAGTATCTTCTTCTGTGCACTGATCTTTGGAGCTATTTATTACATCGTTGAGTTAAAGGCACAGACTGGTTGGTGCAAGGTATTTGAACCAGCGGCAAATAACCCATTATTAATTTATATCTTGCCTTATATTTTAATTGCAGCCTTACAGTTGCTATCAATTCCTGCAAGACCAGAGTTTATGAGTAGTGGCGTTATGGGGATTCTATGGAGCCTAGGGTTTGCAGTGATGATGATGTTTGCTGTGACTGGCTTAAACAAGCTTGGTGTGAGATTAAAGCTCTAAAGCTCTTGCAAAGCCCTAGCTCAAAGGCGGCTCATTAGCCGCCTTTATTATGTGATACTAACCCTCTTCATTAAGTGATCTATTTTGAGGAATGGTATGATGTGCTTTAGAAAAAGTTCCTTTCAAGTTTGTTTGCTATGCTTGTTTTCAAACGTGGTAAAAAGACACAAATAGATAAAAACCCGACCAAAATCCAGATAGGTAAATGACCATATTTACTAAAAGGGCTCAATCCTTTAATCAGCTGTAAGTCAGTTTTGAGTACTGTCGCTTCAAATTGCGGTATTGTTTGCTCAGTTTGAGAGATGGGGTCATAGACGCCCGTAATACCGTTATTGGTCGCGCGAACAAGCGGTCTTTGCAACTCGAGGGCGCGCATTCTTGCAATTTGCATATGCTGATGGGGGCCATGAGAATCTCCAAACCAAGCGTCATTACTGACAGTAAAGAGAATATCAGATTGCTCTGTGAAGTTATCCCTAACCAAATCGCTAAATACGATTTCGTAGCAAATAGCTGGCAGAATATGTAAGCCGTTAGCTATGAGGTTGTTTTGTACGCGTTCACCACGAGAAAATGAGGACATAGCAAGGTTAAACAAAGGAGCTAACGGTCTGAGAATATCTTCAAATGGTACAAATTCACCAATAGGTAGAAGTTGATGCTTTTGGTACCTATTTGAGTGTAAGTAGTTGTAGTGGCCTTCACTAGAGTCTGGGTATTTCTTCCCTAACACAATAAGCGTGTTGTAGACCGCTTTGGTATCAAATTGATAATCAGGGATGCCTGTGATCACTGCGGTATTGTTAAAGGCGGCAGCTTTGTCTAGCCCTTCTAAAAATGGTGCTGCCATATCTTCAATTTCGGGAATGGCTGCTTCAGGCCAGACGACGAGATCTGTATCGTGCCATTCAACTCGGGTCATATCACGGTATTTTGACATGGTTGGCCAAAACTGTTCTGGTTCCCAGCGTAAACTTTGTTGAATGTTACCTTGTACAAGCAAGGTTGAAATGTGCTTATCAGAGTATGAAGTAGAAGCCGTGAAGTTACTCGTGAGATATAAACAGAGCAGAGTAACAATTGCTGAAAGCGAAAAAGAGACCTGTTTTGCTTTAATGCTGTAATAAATGCCACTAGCAAGAAACACAGCCAATAAAGTTAAGCCAAACTCGCCAATTATAGGCGCAAAGATATTAAGTGGTGAATCAGTAAAGGCATAACCAAAACTGAGCCATGGAAAGCCAGTTAACAGCTTACCTCGTAAAAACTCTGTAATGGCAAAGCCGACAATTAACAATGCGATCCTTTGCCACGCGCTTTGGCTGAACTTAGCGGCAAATGCAAAGGCCAGTGCAGGGTAAATTGCTAAATAGGCACAGAGCAAACCCATCAGTAACAAAGAAACTGGTAAAGGTAATCCACCGAACTGAGCTATAGAAACATGCACCCAGCTTATACCAAGTGCAAACCAGCCGAATCCAAATGCAAAACCATATTTGGCAGCACTTCGGGTAGATTGTTTATCTGTTACGTAGCAAGCCGCAATGAGTGAAAAAATAGCGATGGGCCATAGGCTAAATGGTGCATAGCTAAAAGTCATGGCAAGGCCTGCAAAAAATGCAAGCCAAGCATGTTTGTTAGAAAAGAGGGAAAACAGCTTACTCAACGTGATCTTCGGTAGTTTCAGTCTTTGGTACTGTTACTTGAAGTTGAATAATACGACGATTATCGGAGTTAGTGACTTTAAACTGTAGCGGTTCGATGTCGATTGTTTCACCACGACTTGGCATATGACCAAAGGCATGAAGAATAATACCACCGATGGTATCGGCTTCTTGTGTATCGTAATCAGTATTAAAAAACGAATTAAATTCATCAAGCGGTGTTAGGGCTTGCACGGTAAAGACATGCTTTGACAACTGTCGAATATCGTCATGCTCTTCATCGTCATCATGTTCATCTTCAATTTCGCCAACGATAGTTTCTAAAATGTCTTCGATGGTAACTAAACCTGATACGCCGCCATACTCATCGATAACAATAGCCATATGGTAACGCTTTTGGCGAAACTCATTTAGCAAGGTGTCAACACGCTTACTTTCTGGTACCACAATAGCTGGGCGAAGATACTCTCTTAATGCTGGTAGAGCATCAGATTTATCCAAAATCAGCGGCAGTAAGTCTTTAGCAAGCAAAATACCTTCAACATGGTCTTTGTCTTCACAGATCACTGGAAAGCGAGAGTGTGATGATTCAACCATAATAGGAAGTTGATGCTCTAGAGACTCATCTACATCTAAAGTAATCATTTGAGAGCGAGGGATCATGATATCGCGAACTTTAAGTTCAGAGACGCTTAATACGCCTTCCATCATGTCTTTGGTCTCAGGGTCGATGAGTGCACGCTCTTGCGCATCAGCGATGACTTCAACCAGCTCTTCTTTATTTTGGGGTTCTCCTTGCAGCATCTGGGTAATGCGTCCTAGCCAGCTTTTGCCAGCAGAACCCTGACTACTTTGCGAGTTATCGTCGCTCATTTCTTTTTATATCTCCAATTAAATAAAATTTTGTTAGTCGAACTTAGTAAGCATCATCACGATATGGATCGTCTATGCCCAATTCGGCTAATAATGTTTTTTCGATGCCTTCCATCTCAATGGCGTCTTGTTCATTTATATGGTCAAATCCAAGTAAATGCAAGCAGCCATGAATTGTCATATGAGCAAAGTGTTCATGAAAGCTTTTTTCTTGCTCTATAGACTCTTTTTTTACAACTTGTGGGCAAATAATTAAGTCGCCAACAAGAGGAAGTTCGATGCCTGGTGGCGCATCAAATGGAAAAGATAGCACGTTAGTCGGCTTGTCTTTGCCACGATACTGGCTGTTAAGCTCTTGGCTTTCAGCTTCATCAGCAATACGTATCGTTAACTCTGCATGTTCACGATACGCAGATAGGGCCTTGTCAGCCCATAATTCAAACTGTTCATGTGAAGGTAAACCTTCAAACTCACAGGCAACTTGTAAATCTAATTCAACGCTCATGTCTATTACTCAGCTTGGTTCGCTTTCGCTTCTTTGCGAAGGCGCTCTTTCTCTGCCTTTTCTTTTCGCTCAGACTCTTCTTTCTTCTCGTATGCTTCAACAATACGTGCCACAACTGGGTGACGAACAACATCATGTGACTTGAAGAAATTAAAAGAAATCTCATCGACATCACTTAGTACTTCAATAGCATGACGAAGACCAGAGCGCGCACCACGAGGTAAATCAACTTGCGTAATGTCACCTGTGATCACCGCTTTTGAGTTAAAGCCGATACGCGTTAAGAACATTTTCATTTGCTCTGTGGTGGTGTTTTGGCTTTCATCCAGAATGATAAAGGCATCATTAAGCGTTCGACCACGCATATAGGCAAGTGGCGCTACTTCTATGACATTTTTTTCAATTAAGCGTTCAACTTTCTCAAAGCCAAGCATTTCAAACAATGCGTCATAGAGTGGACGCAGGTATGGGTCGATTTTTTGTGTTAAATCGCCAGGTAAGAAACCAAGTTTTTCACCCGCTTCAACCGCAGGGCGAGTTAATAAGATGCGACGAATTTCTTGACGTTCTAGTGCATCTACAGCAGCGGCAACGGCAAGGTAGGTTTTACCAGTACCAGCAGGACCAATACCAAAACTGATATCATGACGAAGAATATTAGCCACATACTGACTTTGATTCGGATTGCGAGGCTTAATCACACCACGGCGGGTTTTAATATAAACTTCTTCATTCCATACACTAGGTGCATCTTGCTCAAGGCAATTTGCTTCAGTGATCGCTAAGTGTACGTTATCAGGTTCAATTTCATTCACTTCGCCACGAACAGGCTGAGTATCAATGTACAAACCTTTTATGATATCGGTAGCGGCTTTAGCTTGAACAGGTTGTCCGGTAACTTTAAACCAGTTGTCTCTGTGTGTGATTTCAACCCCAAGGCGACGTTCTATTTGTTTTAAATTCTCGTCAAAAGGGCCGCAAAGTGATGAAAGGCGAACGTTGTCGGCGGGCTCTAAATAAAACTCAATATTCTTTAGTTGACTGCTCAAAATTGCTTCCTGTAACAACCGCGCCAGCAAAAGTGCTGGCGCAATCTGTATTTAACTAAGGTGTAAAGGTTGCAACACCTAACTCATCGGCTTCGGGTTCCGACGGCGCACGATTTAAAATATCGGCAGGTGCAACATCTTTCCTTAAATTCATTTCTGATTCTGTACGAATTAGCTCACCACGTAAAGAGTTAGGTAAGGCTTCAGTAATACGTACATCAACGAACTGACCGATCACTGAATGAGGACCTTCAAAGTTCACAACACGGTTGTTTTCGGTACGACCGCGCAGTTCCATTGGGTTTTTCTTCGATGGACCTTCAACCAATATACGTTGCTCAGTATCAAACATCTTACGACTGATATCTTGAGACATTTGGTTGATACGGTTTTGAAGAATGTAAAGACGCTCTTTCTTCTCTTGCTCTGAAACATCATCAGGCAAATCTGCCGCAGGCGTGCCTGGGCGTGCTGAATAGATAAAGCTGAAGCTCATATCAAAACCAATGTCATTGATCAGATTCATTGTTGCTTCAAAGTCAGCATTCGTTTCACCCGGGAAACCAATGATGAAGTCTGAAGACATTGACAGGTTAGGGCGGATCTTACGTAGCTTACGAATGGTTGATTTGTACTCTAACGCTGTATGGCCACGTTTCATAAGATTAAGAACACGGTCAGAGCCACTTTGTACCGGTAAGTGTAAGTGATCTACCAGCTCAGGCACATCAGCATAAGCTTCAATGATGTCAGGCGTGAATTCAACTGGGTGAGAGGTGGTGTATCGAATACGGTCAATACCATCAATGGCAGCAACGTAACGTAGTAGATCTGAGAAGTAGCAGATTTCACCATCGTGCATTTCACCGCGGAATGCATTAACGTTTTGACCAAGTAGGTTAACTTCACGTACACCTTGCTCAGCAAGTTGTGCAACTTCTAGTAATACGTCATCTAACGGACGACTTACTTCTTCACCACGTGTGTAAGGTACAACACAGAAAGTACAGTATTTAGAACAGCCTTCCATGATAGAAACGAATGCTGTAGGACCTTCCGCTTTAGGCTCAGGAAGACGGTCAAACTTTTCAATTTCAGGGAATGAAATATCAACAACCGCACCTTGTTTGCTTTGTACTTGCTTGATCATCTCAGGTAAACGATGCAATGTTTGCGGGCCGAATACGATATCAACAAACGGTGCGCGTTGACGAATCGTGTCGCCTTCTTGTGAAGCCACACAACCACCCACACCAATAACAAGATCTGGGTTGTCATCTTTTAATAACTTCCAGCGACCCAGTTGATGGAACACTTTTTCTTGTGCTTTTTCACGAATTGAACAGGTGTTGAGTAAGATAACATCAGCTTGTTCAGCTTCTTCGGTTACTTCATAACCATTGGTTGCATCTAACAGGTCAGCCATCTTCTGCGAGTCGTACTCGTTCATCTGACAACCCCAGGTTTTAATATGCAATTTTTTACTCATTGAAATATTGCCTCGTTTTCAATTCGGACTCTGATTTAGGCCACTTGCTTAGACCTAAAAAGTATACGCACAACTTAAAGGACGCGTATTTTATATGACCAAGCACATCTAGCCAAGTATAGTTTTTAACTTTGCAAAGCGTGATCAAATTGAAACGTATTTTGCGCATTACAGTCAGGCAAATTAGCGTGGCTTGCGGTACAATGTCGACATTGTTTTTAAGAGGCAAAATAGATGAAAAACAAGGTGGTTATAGTCGGTGGCGGCATGGTCGGTGCAGCTACAGCAATTAAGTTAGCAAAACAGGGCGCGTCGGTAACAGTTTTGGAGCAACAGTGTATCGACCCTCATACGGTGCTTGCGAGTGAAAAAATTGATATTCGAATCTCTGCCATCAACCGCTTTTCAGAAGCTTTACTTGATGAGTTAGGCGCAATGCCTTTACTCAGAGAAAATAGAATTGCCCCTTATACCCAGCTAGAAGCCTATGAGTCAGCACAAAACTCATTGTTATTTGATAGTGAAGAAGTTGGTACGAGTCACCTTGGCTACCTTATCGAAAACAGCTTAACGCAAGCCAGTTTATGGGCGCAATTTGAGCAATGGCAAATACAAGTTGAGCAAGTTGATGGTTTACCAGTGAGCATAGAGCAAGTTGATGATACCGTTACACTGCATTATAAAAACAAAAGTTACACGGCTGATTTGCTTGTTGCCGCTGACGGTGGTCGCTCACAGGTAAGACATTTAGTTGGAATAGGTGTTACAGGCTGGCAATATCATCAAAGCTGTATGGGCGTTTTAATAAAAATAGACGCGCCACAACAGACGAAAACATGGCAGCAATTTAAACAGACGGGCCCAATTGCGTTTCTGCCTATACAAGCACCGTATGCCAATTTAATTTGGTATCACGATAGCGCTGAGCTTGCTCGATTGAAACAATTATCGAATGAACAATTAAAAGTTGAAATTCAGTCAAACTTCTTTGCGTTGCCTGGCGATTTTAGTATTGAAGAAAAGGCGGTGTTTCCGCTTGCTAGGCAACATGCCAATACTTATTCACAAGGTAGAGTTGTACTTGTGGGAGATGCAGCCCACACGATTAACCCATTGGCAGGGCAGGGAGTTAACCTCGGTTTTAAAGACGTTGCAGCTCTAGCCGAAGCATTAGAATCGACAGACGATTTCGGCTGCCCTTTAGCTTTGCACAAATATGAGAAAAAACGTCGTTTAGATAATTTGGCGATGATGAGCATGATGGATGCGTGTTACTTTGGTTTCTCGAATGACATAAAACCATTAAAGCATCTTCGCAATTTAGCATTAAAAGTGGCTGACAATGCAGGTGTGCTGAAGAAACAAGTGTTAAAGCATGCGATGGGCGGTGATTTTTAATCAGTCAATTTCTTTGATCGAAGCGGACTTGGGTTCGCTTTTTTTGTGCGTGTAAAAAAGTATGCGAGAAAAAGGATATAAAACTGAGACAGTTAAATTTTGAATGATTTATTTATAGGGTAGGGATAATAAGGTGATTTTTGAAAACATGGTGCGGAAGGAGAGACTTGAACTCTCACATCCGAAGATACTGGAACCTAAATCCAGCGCGTCTACCAATTCCGCCACTTCCGCAATGTTTTTATCTCGTAAGAGATTGGCTGGAGTACCAGGATTTGAACCTGGGAATGGCGGGATCAAAACCCGCTGCCTTACCGCTTGGCGATACTCCAA
>NZ_JBWVBR010000015.1:0-127169 GCF_056629255.1 Pseudoalteromonas sp. NFXS53
GCGGCACTAGCTCAGCTGGTAGAGCGCGACCTTGCCAAGGTCGAGGTCACGAGTTCGAACCTCGTGTGCCGCTCCAACTTCTTAATCTTGTATTTACACAAGTTAATTAGTATCTAGCTAATTATATGCAGTACTAACTCAGCTGCTAAAGGAAATGACGCGACCTTGCGTACTTACCGACAAATTGAGAGTTAATTATGTGATGCGGCACTAGCTCAGCTGGTAGAGCGCGACCTTGCCAAGGTCGAGGTCACGAGTTCGAACCTCGTGTGCCGCTCCAATCTTCTTGTTCAAATATATCCTGACTTATAATCTGATTAATAATTAGTCTTTTCTTTCTTTTTTCATTGCTAAAACTCCCAACTCAACGTAAAATACGCGCTCATTTCGGCTATCACATTTAGTTCCTTGCCTTCCCCCGACTGGCCGAAACGGGACAAGGCTATATTAACCGTAAGGAATATCCATGCGTCATTACGAAATCGTATTCATGGTTCACCCAGATCAAAGTGAGCAAGTACCTGGTATGATCGAGCGTTATACTGGTTCTATCACTGAAGCTGGTGGTCAAATTCACCGTCTAGAAGACTGGGGTCGTCGTCAACTGGCTTACCCAATCGAAAAGCTTCACAAAGCACACTATGTTCTAATGAACGTTGAAGCACCAACTGAAGTAATCAACGAGCTTGAAACTTCTTTCCGCTACAACGATGCAGTGCTACGTAACCTAGTTATGCGTACTAAAAACGCTGTAACTGAAGCGTCTCCTCTTGTTAAAGAAGAGAAAAAAGAAGCAGCTTCTGCTTAATCGTTATTGAATCTGGATTGATTAAATAGGTGACACAGCCTGATCTGTATACAAATCAATATGTACTTTCGGGTACGGTTTGTAAAACACCCAAATTTAGTCAAAGCCCAGCTGGTATTCCACATTGCACGTTTGTACTTGAGCACAAATCAATGCAAGTCGAAGCCGAACTAAATAGAAATAGTTATGTTCGTCTGAGTGTGGTTGCAAGCGGTGCACAATTACAGAATCAAACACAGCATTTATACGTTGGGCAGGCAATACAAGTTCGCGGTTTTTTAAATCGTCACGAAAACCGAAATGGTTTAAGTCAACTTGTTTTACATGCACAACATATTGAAAGAATTAATTGAGGAAATTACTCATGGCACGTTATTTCAGACGTCGTAAGTTCTGCCGTTTCAAAGCGGAAGGCGTACAACAAATCGATTACAAAGATCTAGCTACTCTTAAAAACTATGTAACTGAAAGTGGCAAAATCGTACCTAGCCGTATCACAGGTACTAGCGCTAAATACCAGCGCCAGCTAGCAACTGCTATCAAGCGTGCTCGCTACTTAGCCCTTCTTCCATACACTGACTTACATAAGTAAGCAGCGGATTAACTCGTTTTTAAAAGGTGTAGAAACATGCAAGTTATTCTACTAGACAAGATCGCAAACCTTGGTAACTTAGGTGACCAAGTTGCAGTTAAATCTGGCTTCGCTCGTAACTTCTTATTCCCTAAAGGTAAAGCAGTTCCAGCGACTAAAGCTAACATCGAAACTTTCGAAGCTCGTCGCGCTGAATTAGAAGCGAAGATTGCTGAAGAACTAACAGCTGCTCAAGCACGCGCTGAGAAGCTAGAAGCATTAGCTGAAGTTACTCTAGTATCTAAAGCTGGTGACGAAGGTAAGCTATTCGGTTCTATCGGTACACGTGACATCGCTGACGCTATCTCAGCTGTTGGTGTTGAAGTTGCTAAATCAGAAGTTCGTCTACCTCTAGGTACTATCCGTGAGACTGGCGAATTTGACGTTGCAATCTCTGTACACTCAGACGTAACTGCTACTATCAAAGTAATCGTTATTGCTGAAGCTTAATCTCTGATTAAGTATTGAAAAGCCGCGTGTTATGCACGCGGTTTTTATATAAGAAATAAAAACTATCACACTCTCTCTTCATATAAACATCTCACGGATCTGAGTTAACGGTACACAGTGTAATCACATGTAATCCGTTCCTTTTTCATATACATATATAATGTGGTATTTTGACTGCATATTTTGTCATAGGTAAGAACAAGTTTAGATTTTGTTTCTTGTTAGCTTTGTGTTAAAAATGACAGCGCTGTTTTAATTTGAGTAGAGTATGAATTCTAGAGTAAATACAAAAGGTTTTACGCTGATTGAGCTTTTAATTGTGGTTGCTATTGTTGCGATTACAACGACATTGGCGTATCCGTCTTATCAAAGGTATATCCAAGATGGGCATCGCTCAGATGCACAACAGGCTATGTTGCAAACTGCGGCAATTTTAGAGCGAATTTACTCAAGAAATGGGGGTTATCCAGATAGCGATCAATTTAACGATTTACCAAACTCAGCAGTCTATGATTTCACTTATCGACATACAAACAAACCTGTAGGTGCTGCAAACTTCAGAAGTTTGGGGTTTGTGTTAAGTGCAAGACCCAAAGCGGGAAGTGTACAAACGACAGACAGATGTGGTGACCTGTCAATCAATCAGGCAGGACAAACAACAGCAAGTGGGAATGGCAATGACTGCTGGAAATAAGCAAAAGTCACGTGGCTTTACTATGATTGAGTTATTAATCACGCTTGGTTTAGTGAGTATTTTAGCCATGCTAGCCGCTCCATCATTTGCTCAGTTTATAAAACAAGAACGCCTGACTAAAACAGCCAATCAATTAAACGCTGTATATCGTTATGCGAGAAGTGAAGCGGTAAAGCGAGCGCAAACGGTTATTCTCACCAAACAAGACACTTCTTGGTTAGTAGAAATTGAAGTCGCAGGTGGCAGAGAGACGTTACGACAGTTCGACTCTAATTATTCAACAGTCAATGCAGAGCTGGTTGATCGTATGATACGTTCAACGGGTGAATTAAATTTACAAAGCAATATTTTAATCTCTGATAACGATACAAATACCGATGATTATCGTTTATGTATTTTGCGAAGTGGGCAAAGCTGGTTAGGTAAGGCAGAAGAAAATTGCGCGTAAATGCTGGTTTTTCATTGCTAGAAGTATTGGTGTCTATGTTTATTGCGAGCATAGCGCTGATTGGTTTGGGTGTAACACAGCTGAAGTCACTGCAGTTCGCCAATAATAGCTTTGATTATACCGTCTCTCTTGTGCAGGCACAGAATGCGATTGAGCGTATGTGGCCTGAGCTGTGCGAAATACAACATAACTCGCCATCAAAATTTGCAGAGCAAGCATTTAGAGAGTCGTTACAGCCACCCGACAGCCTATCTTTTAGATATGCTTTAACATTACCTGAGACTTATAGCGATGAGATGCCCATCACTGTGGCATGGCAAGATTTACGAGTGCCAGAGGAAGCGCAAAAACAGCTGCTTAATCAGGTCACATTGAATGCAAGTTTCGTCGAGGTTCCGAATGTGTGTAACCCATAAGGTGAGGCAATCAGGATATACATTACTAGAGATGTTGGTGGCGATGGCTGTCGGCTTGTTTCTACTTGCAGGTGTTGCCATGTCTTATTCGGCGATAAAAAGCACAGTAAGAATGACCCAAGAGCTATCGGATGCACAAGAGGTGATCCGTTATACCAGCCAAGTATTTACGCGCAGTGTTAAGCAAACGAACAGTGAGCCTATTATTAGCGCAGCCCCTTTGACGATTCAATTTCAGCAACTAGCCAATGTATTATCTTGCCAAGGCACGACCCCAGCTGTGGATTACACTGAAACTTATGCACTTGAAAATGGTTTTTTAACCTGTGACATTGGTGATGGTAACGGCGCGGTACAACTGCTCAAGGGCATAGAAGCCATTAACTTTGCATATAATAATCATTTAGTCAGCGTGACTGTCAAACCGCTAAATATGCCAAGTCACTTTGGAGTAGGGCTACAAATAGATATTGCCACAACGCAATTAATTCTGCTCGAAGCATTTAAGGAAAGCGTATGAAGCAGCAGTCAGGATTCACTTTAATCAAAGTCATGTTAATGAGCACGATGGCCAGTGTCGTTGTGTTCGGTGCACTTAAAGAAACCGTGATCCAAGAGCGTTTAACGGGTAACTTTCAAAAAGACATGAATGCGCGTTTACTCGCTGAAAAAGGTATTTTTACGGCAGCTAAAAGTTTGCAAACAGCAGTGTCAAATGACACTAATTTGACCGTCGATGAGTTAGTTAATCAATATGGTTTACACGCCGGAAACGGTGATATAGGCGATGACACGGCTTATAAAGCACGCTTAAGTAAAAATGCTGATGGGTTACTTGAAATTACGAGTCTAGGTCAGCGCTATTATGGTGATGCGAATCAGCAACTTGTTGCCCGTTTTGAATTAAAACCAGGAGACGTTAAATCACCCTTTCAACATGCTGTTACGGGTTGTAAAGGTGTTAATTTATCAGGTAGCGGTGTCGTTGATAGTTATGATTCTAGTAAAGGCCCATACTCTGAAACTAACCGAGACTCTTCAGGTCATGTAAATACTGTGATTGGTGATTCGAGTGTCACCATTACGGGTAACTCACCGATTAAAGGTGATGTGAAAGCATCAGGTATCGTTTACCTTAAGGGCTCTTCACCTATTATCGGAGATGTTCATTCTAATACCGGTGTAGAAATTAGTGGGGGCGGTGGTTCAGGTTATCGTGTTGAAGGTAATGTTTACTCTGGGGGCTTCTTTACTCATCGCGGCGGTGAGGTAAAGGGTTATGTCAGAGCTGTGGGCAATGTTGACATGAAATGGGGAAGTAAGATCATTAATGCAAACAATGATCCTTACGACATCATGTATGGGGGAACGGGTAAGTTCCCTGCGAGTTATCACGCACAAGATAGGGTTGAACTCGACGATGGTACAGTAAGGCGAAATGTTCGTTATACAGACGATTATTTCAGAAAAACGCCAGAGATAGAGCCTGTTAAAGTATATGACCCAAGCGCTCCAGATTATGACCCAGCGAAGCCAAATAAAGAGTGTGATCCTTTTGAATTACCACTGAACATGCCGGATGTGATGGCTCAAAATCCAAAGCGAAGTCAAGATTTCGCTGTTGGAGCGACACAGAGCTATCAATTTACACCAGACATAGGCCGCTTGATGACATCTCAAGTTGGCATCAAAAAGGCTGTTGCGTTAGATTCCGAAAAAGCAGAGATCTATTTGTTTGATAATTTGAGTCAACGACATGGCATTACAGGCACGACTGAAGAGCGTGTGTTTGGCATGAAAAACTTTAAGTTATACAGTGATGGAAAAATGACTATCACAGGGGGCGATGTCATATTTTTAGTCGATGGTGACTTTGTATTAAGCGGTAATGCCAAGTTAACCATCAAGTCGGGCAGTAGTTTAACTGTATTCACTACCGGTAAAGTGATCTTAGGCGCAAGCGGCCAAGTGATCACAGAGAAAGAGGGGATGACCACAAGCGGTATCCCTAGCCTGAATTTTTTCTCGTCATATTCTGGTAGTGATGGCTTTGAAGTGAAAGGGGCATCAGATATGTATGCGACAATTTATGCGCCCTTAACACAAGTAAAGTTCTCAGGAAGTGGACAACTCTATGGCACCGTTCGTGGCTCAATCATCAACTCCTCAGGTGGTAGTGGCGTACATTTTGACTCTGCTTTGAAAGATGTGAACTTCGGCTCTGGCGGCGGTAGCAATGAGAAACCTCAGCTTATTTTTAAAGGCTGGTTCTTTGAGCCGGCCAAACCTTTGCCTGATCTAGAAGAAGAGGAAGGAGAGACCTCTAACACTGATAATAACAACACGGATGACTAACAGCACAATATGCAACTAACAGCATTTCATTGCAAAACCATTTTTGCTTTGTAATGCTGTCTCTTCAAATATTTTAAATTTCTTTTAAACCTTTTTAAGCCAAGGTGGCGTCTTAGATAATAACAATGAAGCAAAACGCCAAACTGGGTAAAAACCCGATAAAGGAATAACGTCATGTTAATCGATGCCAAACAGGCATTTTCGAATACGAATAAAGACGAGCAAACAGATGACCTAGTACATAGAGTACAACAAGGTGATCAAGCTGCGTTTGCCCAGCTTTACCGTCAGCATGAAAAACCTGTATTTGCGTTATGTTTGAGGCTGCTAGCAGATCAACAGCATGCAGAAGATGTCACGCAAGAAGTATTCGTACAGTTGTGGCATAAAATTTCTCAGTTTCAGGGACAGTCAAAGTTTTCGACTTGGTTGCATAGTGTAACGAGCAATATTGCCATTAGTTATTTACGCAAACATAAAAACTGGCTGCAAAAAGTTGTGAGCTTTGAACAAAGCGGCATGGATGAACAAAGCCTAGCCATGTGTAGCGGCTTAAACGGGTTAGATAAGCTAATTTTGCGTTTGCCTGAGCGTGCACGTTTGGTGTTTGTACTTCATGCAGTTGAAGGCTATCGCCATGAAGAAATAGGCAATATGTTAGGCATGGCTGTTGGCTCAAGTAAGTCGCAATATCATCGCGCAAGACAATTATTACAGGAGTGGTACGAGCATGAGTAAAGTCAACTTTGACGACTTCTTAAAAGAAGAGCTAGCAAAACCAAGTGAAGTAGCGCCGAGTCGCGACTTATGGCCTGGTATTGAGCGAGCAATTGCAGAGCCAGCTAAAAGCAGTGTCAATGATAAACAGTATTGGCCCAAAGTAACCGGTATTGCTGCGTGTTTTATTGCGGGCTTATTAGCATGGAATGTGAGTGTAATGCGCCCTGAACAAAATACGATGAGAGATTTAAGTGCACTATTCGAACAGCAAAAGCAAGCATTACTCGTACAGTACGAAGCACAGCCAGCTTTAACAAATGACTGGCAGCAACAACTTGATGAACTAGAGCAGGCCGAGCAAGCTGTGAAGCTTGCCTTACAAAATGACCCAGAAAATGCCGCGCTGCTGAAAATGCTCGCGCAGGTTTATCAGCAGCAATTAGATTTAATCAACCGTGTACATGCACCAAGTTGGCAACAAATTTAGGAGAAGAAAGATGAAAAAACTACTAACAGGACTGCTATTTTTCCCAGTTGCTTGTTTTGCCGGTGAAGCCATCGATAAGCAAATTTCAGTACCCGCCAATGGCAAGATTGTAATTGAAAACCAACGCGGTGAAGTAGATATTAAATCTTGGGATAAATCTGAGTTTAAGGTTACAGGCTCACTCGATGATATTGCTAAAGGCTATAAACTTGAGAACAACGGCTCTGTCACCGAGTTTATTGTTGAAATGCCTAAGCGTTATAAAGGTTGGAACAAAGGCGATGGCTCTAAACTGACCATTTATATGCCACAAAACAGTGAGTTGAGCTTTGAAGGCATAAATGTGAATATCTCTGCGACTGAATTATTAGCTGGTGCACGTATTAAAACGGTTAACGGCGATATCAAAGCAACGCAATTAGAAGGCAAAGTAAGTCTTGAAACGGTTAATGGCGATGTTGATGCAAACAAGTTATCGGGTGATTTACGCTTTGAAACGGTTAACGGTGACATCAATGATATGAACTCTAAAGGTGAGTTACGATTCAATGCCGTGAATGGTGATATTGAAAGTGACACCGAAGCGACAGATATTCGCCTTGAAAACGTTAACGGCGAAGTAGATTTCAAAGTTGCTTCTTTAAGGGACTTACGTCTAAATACAGTAAACGGTGAGATTAAGGTGCAAGTTAAAGTGTTACAGCCTAATGCGCGTATTAATATGGATACTGTCAGTGGTGATGTACGCTTATACTTCCCGAGTGACGTATCAGCTCGCTTTGATATTGATGCGCACTCCGGAGGTCGTATTATCAATGAGTTAAGTCGCGATAAAGTAAAGAAAGCCAAGTATGGCCCGTCACGTGAATTAGAGTTTATTCTCAATGGCGGTGATGCAGATGTTGAAATTGATACGGTCAGTGGTCGCATTGAATTAAAGAAAAACTAAGCGAATATACTTAGTGATAAAAGGTCTCCTAGTGAGGCCTTTTCTAATTTTAGCGTTACCTTAATTAGAGAAAGTCGCTTTACGCTTTTAAGTTGCTCCACTAGGGGCTAAAATAACCCTCTTAATTCTTTCAGATTGTGTAGTGCCATGGCCAAACCAGATCATCAAGTCGATACCCTCAAAGTTCCCCCTCATTCCATTGAAGCTGAACAGTCAGTACTAGGTGGCTTAATGCTTGATAATCAGGCATTTGACCGTGTTGCTGAGTTGGTGGTATCGCAAGACTTTTACACTCGCACGCATAAATTAATTTTTGAAGCGATGGAAAAGCTGGTTGAGCAAAGTCAACCCATCGACTTAATTACTATTTCTGAAAGCCTAGAAAAGAATAATCAACTGAGCGCGGTGGGTGGTTTTGCCTACTTAGCTGAAATTGCTAAAAATACGCCAAGTGCTGCTAACATAGATGCTTATGCCTCGATTGTACGTGAGCGTGCGGTTGTTCGTGAGATGATCACGGTTGCGAATGAAATTGCCGAAGCAGGCTTTAATCCTGAAGGGCGTGATAGCCATGAACTACTCGATTTAGCTGAAAGTAAAGTATTTAAAATTGCAGAGCAGCGTTCAAAGAGCACGGAAGGCCCACAAAGTATTCACTCAATCTTAGAAAAAACAGTCGATAAGATTGAAGAGCTCTACCAGTCACCGCAGGACGGTGTAACTGGGGTGAGTTCTGGCTATAACGACTTAGACCAAATGACAGCAGGTTTACAGCCATCAGACTTAATCATTGTAGCGGCGCGTCCTTCAATGGGTAAAACCACTTTTGCGATGAACTTGGCTGAGCATGCCGCAATGACGCAAGACAAGCCTGTACTGATTTACTCACTAGAGATGCCCTCAGAACAGATCATGATGAGGATGCTGGCTTCTTTAGGCCGAATTAACCAGACTAAGGTGCGTACAGGTCAATTGGATGACGAAGATTGGGCGCGTTTGTCTTCAACCATGGGGCTATTGATGGAAAAAGGCAAGATGTATATTGATGATGCATCAGGCCTAACACCAACCGATGTGCGCTCTCGTGCACGTCGTATAGCCCGTGACCATGGCGGTATCAGCATGATCATGGTCGACTATTTGCAGTTAATGCGTGTACCTAGCTTATCAGATAATCGTACCCTTGAAATTGCCGAAATTTCTCGTTCATTAAAAGCATTGGCAAAAGAATTACAATGCCCGGTTATCGCGCTGTCTCAGCTTAACCGTACACTAGAGCAACGTGCCGATAAACGCCCGGTAAACTCTGACTTACGTGAATCGGGTTCAATCGAGCAGGATGCTGACTTAATCATGTTCATTTATCGTGACGAAGTGTATAACGAAGACAGTCCAGATAAAGGCGTGGCAGAAATAATTATCGGTAAACAGCGTAATGGTCCAATTGGTAAGGTTAGGTTAACCTTCCAGGGGCAATTCTCTCGTTTTGACAATTACGCAGGTCCTGCATTTGATGATGAGTATTAAGCACTAGCAGCTTAATACTTTTGCAGGTCGCACACGAGAGGCAGTATGAGATTAGCAACCGCAGAAATTAACTTAACCGCGCTGGAAAAAAACCTCGCACGTATCAAACAAATTGCGCCAAACAGCAAAGTGATGGCGGTATTAAAAGCCAATGCGTATGGGCATGGTTTGGTGACGATTGCACAGCATTTGCAGGGGGCAGATGCGTTTGCTGTGGCCCGAATCGATGAAGCCTTGGCACTTCGTGCTGGTGGCCTGACAAAACCCATTGTCTTATTAGAAGGTTTCTTTGAAGCAAGTGACTTGCCTATTTTACTGGCGAATAACTTCGAAACTATTATTCATGACGAGCACCAGTTAACTGCACTTGAGCAGGAAAATTTAGATGCGCCGATTGCTACTTGGCTTAAAATAGATACCGGCATGCATCGTTTAGGAGTTGAACCTGAACAGCTAGAGCAATTTTATACTCGCCTTAAAGCCACTCCAAATGCTAAGCGTAACGTGCGTTTAATGACGCACTTTCCGTGTGCTGACGATACTAAAAACAATAAGACGCTGTCGCAGATCCAATACTTTTCCAAATTGGTCGGAGATAAAGTCGAACAAACTTGTTTGGCTAATTCTGCAGGCATTATCGCTTGGCCAGATAGCCATGGTGATTGGATAAGGCCAGGACTCATGCTGTATGGCGTTTCACCGATGCTTGATTCTGTCGGCTCAGAGCATGGCTTGTCTGCGGTGATGTCTTTAAAAACCCGTGTGATAGCCAAACGTTTTATTCCTGCGGGAGAGCGAGTGGGCTATGGTGGACGTTGGCAGAGTCAAACAGCTACGCAACTTGCAGTGGTTGCTATGGGCTACGGTGATGGTTATCCGCGTCATGCACAAGAAGGCACACCGGTTGTGATTAATGGCAAACGATATGGCATTGTCGGCAGTGTGTCGATGGATATGATCACGGTAGATATTGGCGCAGAAAATGATTCAGTTCAGGTCGGTGACGAAGTTGAAATGTGGGGAGAAAACTTACCAGTAGAAGAAGTGGCACAGTGTGCTGGTACTATTCCTTACGAACTGCTGTGTAATGTCACGCCAAGAGTGAGTTATCAATACATAGAAGATAAAAAATAAGCGGCCATTATGCCGCTTATTTTTTGATGTGAAATCAATAAAGTTCGCCAGACAATGTGGCAATAATACTTCTGCCGCCGGCGTAGTCTCTGTGCTCACCTAAATACACACCTTGCCACGTCCCCAACATGAGTCGCCCATGACTAATTGGAATAGTGATCTGGCAGCCAAGCGTGCTTGATTTAATGTGTGCAGGCATATCGTCGTCACCCTCATAGTCATGCTTATAATAGGGCTGACGTTCAGGTACAAAATGATTAAAGTGGCTTTCCATGTCCATACGCACCGTAGGGTCGGCGTTTTCATTGATTGTTAAACTGGCTGAAGTATGCTGCAAGAATAAATGCAAAAGGCCAACTTGGTAATTATGGATCTCAGGAAGTTGTTTAATAATGTCATCGGTAATTAGGTGAAAGCCGCGAGACTTCGCGGCTAGGGTGAATTTAGCTTGTTGCCAACTCATAGCTTATCGAAGCTCACCTCGATATTGGCATTACCGTCAGCTGAAGTGAATGGCATAATAATTTTAGCACCTTCACATTTGTGCGTAATGGTGTGTCCAGGGCCCGATACAACAATCGGTGTTGCCATATCAAAGTCATAGCCTTTTTCACCGAGTAAATTTTTTGCACCGCCAGTGACCATGTTAGTGATTTCACCCACCATATCTGTCACTTCTTCATTAATTGTATCTGGGCGCTCGCCAAGCATGCGCTCCATGATTGTTAGTGCTAGTTGCTCATCAAAGGTAATAGAAAAAGAACCCTTAGTTTGTGGCCCTACCATACCGATCAAGCCCGATACATCACCTTGCGCAACTTCACCTTTTTTGATTTTTGGTTTACCAGGTGTCAGCTCTGTTTGAGCCATCGTTGCTAAGACATTTATTAATGATGATAAAAAAGGGTTTATGAACTCTACTTTCATGTGCTGTTCCCTTGATTCTTAATTATTCAGTTCTAGGTTAAGTGTAGTGGTTTAATTGCATAACTGCACTTAGTCTTTACACTTTTCACACTTGCCATGTGCTTCTATTGTTTGGTTACTTACCTGAAAGCCTCGCTCAGACGCTAAGTTATTCAGTTCATGCGAAATTAAACTTGAATGAAGCTCGTCAACATGCCCACAATCATCACAGATCAACAACTGTACAGGATGAATATGGTCGAAATGATGACACAGCATAAATGCATTGGTGCTCTCAATTTTATGGATAAAACCAAGCTCAGATAAAAAGTCTAAAGCGCGATAAATCGTGGCAGGTTTTGCTCCAGGCTCAGAGACTTTTAATTCTTCTAAAAGGTCATAGGCACCCACGCCGCCTTGCTTAGCAGCAAGTAGACGGAATACTTTTTCACGGATCGCCGTAAAACGTGCGCCACGGTTATCACAGACTTGTTTTGCTTTATCGACTAATTGTTCAACATTCATACTTTAAAATCCTTACACTGCCAAACAATACTATCACATTCTTTAAAATAGTCTTGTTTTCGTGATGATTTATTCCGATATCTCAGCAGGTTTAATCATCTTCAAATGGTGACAAGAGGGCAAATAAAATACTTAAAGTGTTATTTCACGGTAGGCAAACTCTCAGCCTGCCAAGCATTCATGTCACCGCTTAAGTGTAAAAGGTTAAATCCATCTTTAGACAGCGTACGTTCAAAGATTCCCGCTCTACGACCTGAACGGCAATATACAACAAGCGTTTTTTGTTTTAGTGAATTGAGTAAATCCTGATGCTGTTCGATCTTATTAAAAGGAATGTTGATAGCCCCTTTTACATGCCCTGCTGCAAATTCTTCAGGGCTTCTGACATCGATAATTTGATGCGGCGTTGCAGACATTTGATTAATTAGTAGTGCCTGTTGCGATATTTGCTCAGTTTTACCTAAAGCAACGAAACTACATAACAGTATTGAAAGTAGTAGAAAAAAACGCATAGTTATCTCCTATTTATATATTGAGTAATCATACATATAAAATGAAGAAAAGGTTTATAAGTTCAAGAAGAAAATCTAGCAAAATTGGCTAAATAAAGGGAAATACCTTGGAAATTAGAAAGCCCAGTTCGCACTATGAGCTGGGCTAGAGTATGAAATGAAATTACTTCTTCGCAGGAAAGATGCTGATTTCAACACGTCTATTACAAGTGCGGCCAGCTTTGGTGCTGTTATCGCAAATAGGGAGAGACTCACCCAGACCTTCGGTGAATAAACGATTTGCAGCAACCTTTTGGCTTTGTAGGTATGCCTTTACTGAGTTCGCGCGCTTTTCAGAGAGAGCTTTATTTAATGACTCGCTACCGGAGCTGTCAGTATGACCTTCGATTAATAGCTGAGTGTCAGGATACTCAACAAGTACTTTCGCAACACCGTCTAGTGTCTGATAAATTGAAGTGCTTAACTTGTCTGAGCCAGAATCAAAGCCGATACCGTTTTGCATAATTAATACGAGCTTATCTTCACCCACTCTTTTTACTTGAACACCAGAGTTCATTAACTCTTCGCGAAGTGCAGCTTCTTGCTTATCAAAGTAATAGCCAACACCTGCACCGATCGCACCTCCGGTTGTTGCGCCAATAAGCGCGCGCTTTCTACGATCATCTGCATCTTTACCGGTTGCTAGACCTACGATGGCACCCGATACTACGCCAATAATGGCACCTTTTGTTGCTGAGTTTGTTTCGGTCTCACCTGTAGTCGCATTTTGACGCTGCGACATTTGACAACCTGAAACTAAAATTAATGCACTCAGTGCTACAGCTAATTTTTTCACGTAATGTTCTCGACTTGATGTTTTGGTTAAAATAAACGCATAGAGTTAGAAATGAGCTAGTGCCTAGATATTAGGCTTTAAGCAATTAAAAACGTATATATTGTAATATGAATAATGAGTTTAAAAAGCTTTGATTATAAAAAGATGAACTTGAATGAAGTATGAATATAGCAGTAAATGGTGGCCCCACCTGGACTCGAACCAGGGACCTAACGATTATGAGTCGTGTGCTCTAACCAACTGAGCTATAGGGCCATTTGAAGTTTTTGCTTTTTGTATTTCGTCCTGAAGCTGTTTTCCGGTCTCGGAATCAACGCACAGGGTCGCTTCGCTAATATCCCTGTGCTTCCTCGACGTTTTCTTTTTTCAAAAGAAAACCCAAATGAGCTGTAGGGCCATTTAGAAGTGCTTGAAATCGAATGGAATCGTAAAAAGCGCAGGCAGTATAAAAATTTTTATAGGGCTTGTCACCACTTAAAGTCGAAAAAATCTACTTATCTTGTTCAATTGCTTAATAAAGAATCATTTTTTTAAAGGTGGGAAACTGCGGCTAACTGTTCAACCGCAGTAAGCACACTTCTCAATTAAGGCATCATGACTTCTTTAAGATACTGGAATAGGTCTTTGTAGCCTTTTGCTGGCTTTTCGGCTTTGGCTTCTTTCGCTGCTTGGCGAACTAATTGGCGAAGTTTTTGTCTTTCCAGAGACGGGTACTGTTCTAAAAGCTCGTTAATTAAACTGTCACCGTTAATAATTAACTCATTTCTGGTTGATTCAATCTTGTTAAGTAAAACATCGGCCTGATTGTTTTTGTTCAGCATTAACTCAATCGCAGCTTCAATGTCGGCGACATTGTCTGTAAGGCGGAGTGTTTTACTGATGTAGTTAATATGACGGCGGTACGCTTCAGACTTTGCTCTGATCTTGTCAGCAACAACCATGGCTTCTATAAGGTCATCGCTTAGCGGTAACTTATCACGCTGCTTTTTACTCATAGCTGCTAAATCGATAGCTAGCTGTTGGTACTGCTGTGCGTCACGTTTAAGCTCGCTTTTTGAAACGTAAATAATTTCTTCTTCAATAACGGGTTTCTTTTTTTTAGCCATGGTGCGGAGTTTCTATAAAAATTTTGTGGATTATAACAATTATACGTCATAAATGCTGTGCCTTGATAAGGCGAAGTCGAATATGTGTGTTAGCATTTAGATATTAAAGGTGTTTTTAGAGAGCATAACTATGAAATCTGAGCAGCAAAGTGCGATTTTTACTCAAATAGATGAAGTCAAACAGGCCGTATCAGAGGCGTTGTCCCACGCAACAAAACTAGGTGCAACAGCGGCTGAAGCAGCAATGTCGAGCACTTCGGGTCTATCTGTTAGTACGCGCATGGGAGAAGTTGAGACCATTGAGTTTAACCAAGATGGTGGTCTTGGGATTAGTGTGTATGTGGGCAATCACAAAGGCTCTGCATCAACTGCTGACCTGAGCCCTAAAGCGCTTCGCTCTGTGGTTGAAAAAGCCATTGATATTGCAAAGTTTACTTCGGATGACCCTTGTAATGGTGTAGCTGATAAAGCTTTGCTTGAGATGTCTCCGCCAGATTTAGACTTGTATCACCCTTGGGAAGTAACGCCAGAGCAGGGTGTTGAACTGTGTATTGAAGCAGAAAAAGCAGCATTAGAGTTTGATGAGCGTATTGTTAACTCAGATGGTGCGAGTTTTTCTAGTCATGAAGGCTTGCGAGTTTATGGTAATACCCACGGCTTTTTAGCGGGCTTTCCGAGAACACGTCATAGTTTAAGTACCATGGTGATTGGTCAAGATGGCGAGCAAATGCAGCGTGATCATGCTTATACTCTTAGCCGTGAGCAGTCTGGTTTAAAATCTGCAGAGTCTGTCGGTCTTGAAGCGGCTGAGTCAACCATTGCTCGTTTGAACAGTAGAAAAATTGCCACTATGAAGACGCCTGTGGTGTTTCGTGCGGATGTTGCGAATAGTTTGTTTGGGCATTTGGTTTCAGCTATCGGTGGTGGTGCGCTATATCGTAAGTCGAGCTTCTTGCTAGACTCTTTGGGTAAGCAAATTTTTAATGACAAAGTAAATGTGTCAGAGCGCCCACATTTATTGAAAGGGTTAGCGTCTAGTCCATTTGATAGTGAAGGGGTAAAAACGCTGGATCGTGAGATCATTCACGGTGGTGAGTTGCAAACCTATTTACTTGCAAGTTATGCAGCAAGAAAAATGGGCATGACAGCTACAGGCCATGCTGGCGGCATTCATAATTGGTTAGTGCAACAAACCCATGATGACCTGAAAGCTGTGCTTAAAGAAATGGGCACCGGCTTGTTAATCACAGAGCTAATGGGGCAAGGGGTGAATACAGTAACGGGTGATTACTCACGAGGCGCAGCAGGTTTTTGGGTTGAGCAGGGCGAGATCCAATATCCAGTAAGTGAGATCACCATTGCTGGCAATCTAAAAGACATGTTCATGAATGTGCAGGCCATTGGTGGAGATATTGAAGCGCGTGGTAGCGTGCAAACGGGTTCGATATTAATTGAGTCAATGCAGGTCGCAGGTGAATAGGCTTTAATTAAAGTAAAAGCCCGCGAAACTGAGCGGGCTTTTTTGTGTCTGAAGCGGGTTAAACTAAGAACCAGGTCGCTGTGCCTAGGAAGGCAAAGATACCCACAATATCTGTGACTGTGGTGAGCACCACACTGCCCGCAAGGGCGGGATCTATATTCATACGCTTTAAGATAATTGGGATACTGGCACCGGCAATACCGGCTGCAAGTAAGTTCATGAACATCGCAAATGCGATCACGCCACCGAGTACGAAATCCCACTGCCATATGGCAACAACACCAGCGATTAAAATAGACCAAAGCACACCGTTTAAAGCCCCGATAGCAAGCTCTTTACCAAGTAAGAACTTCTGGTTGGTGTTGTTGATATGGCCAAGGGCAATACCACGAATAACTAAAGTTAGAGTTTGACTGCCGGCCACTCCACCCATACTCGGTACAATGCCATTAAGCACTGCTAAAATAGGGAGTATATCTAGGGTACTTTCGAAAAAACTGGCGACAAAGGCGGCAAGCAAAGCCGTTAAAAGGTTAATGCCAAGCCAGATAGAGCGGCGTTGGCTACTCTTCAAAACCGGTGCGAAGGTATCTTCTTCATCATCTAGACCCGCCATACTTAACATGCTGTGTTCGGCATCTTCACGAATAACGTCTACGATGTCATCGATGGTGATACGACCAAGCAGTTGCAAGTTATCATCAACGACCGCTGCAGAGATCCAGTTATGACGTTCGAACAGTTGTGCCACGTCACTTTCATCCATAGAAACGGGGATGGTCTCTTTCTCATCATCCATGAGTTCTGCAACCACTTTATCGGGTGAGTTCGTTAAAAGGGTTGCGACAGGTAGCGCTCCGATAAACTGGTTTTCTTTATCGACGACATATAAGTCATCGGTACCATCGGGTAACTCGCCTCGCAGACGTAAATAACGTAATACCACGTCGAGCGTCACATCAGGCCTAATGGTGACCGTATCCGTGCTCATTAGGGCACCCGCAGAACGTTCTTGATAAGAAAGCGCTTGGGTTGCCCTTGCCCTATCTTGGGCGTCCATTGCTCCGACAACGTCTTGGTAGACGTCTTCAGGTAAGCTTCTTAGAACTTCACCTAGGTCATCGTCGTCCATATCCTCAGTTGCGGCTGCAATGAGCTCTGGATCCATTTGGTTGATAATACCAATACGAACGTCTTCAGACAGCTCTTCGAGTACATCACCTTGAATATCAGGATCAACTAATTGCCATAGCTGAGTACGTACTTTGTGCGGAGAAGATTCAAGGAGTAATGCGGTGTCGCAGGGGGGAGTTTCAGCCAGAATACGCCTAACCTGAACAAACTGACCATTGTTTATTGCGTGCGTTACTTGTTGTAATTGTTGCAGCGTATAGTCTTGTTCTAAGGCTTCTGGCATAGGCAATCCATTTATTGGGTGGTGTGCACCGAGAATAAAGGTTTAGGCAGTTAATGTGAGCGCCTAAAAAGAGTGCCTTAAGTTTAACGTAATTTTTGCAGAGTTACCAAGTGCTTGGTTATTCATCTTCATGAAATTTTTGTGCAATTAACTCACCAATGGCTGAGAGTGCGGGCTCGGCATCTGGGCCTTCACAGCAAACTCGAAGCTGCTTGCCATGACTGCTTTCAAGCATGAGCAAAGCAAGTACACTGTCACCAGGGGCTTCTTTGTCATCTTGATAAAGGGTGATCTGAGCATCAAATTGTTGGGCTAATTGCGCAAGCACTGTGGCTGCACGTGCATGCAGGCCACACTTATTTTGGATTAGAAAAGTATCTTCTACCTTGACCATGTTCTAGTCTGCGTCTTGTTCGCGGTGACGTATTTGCACATTGTTATGAGTTTTAGCAAAGCTTTCACCAATGGTTTGAGCAAGGTAAACAGAGCGGTGTTGTCCGCCAGTACAACCAATTGCAATGGTTAAATAGCTGCGGTTATTGCGCTCTAGGTGAGGTAACCAAGTTTGTACAAAGGTTTGGATCTGCCACGTGAACTTCTGCACTATGCTGTGGCTTGCTAAATAATCTTTAACTGGTTGATCTAACCCAGTAAGCGGTTTTAGCTCTGGTTCCCAATGCGGGTTTGGTAAAAAGCGCGCATCAAATACATAATCGGCTTGCTTAGGGATACCATGTTTAAAACCAAAAGATAAGAAAGTAATAATAAGTTGCTTATCTTTTTTGCCAAGGATCTGCTCTCTAATGGTTTCTGCTAGCTGATGTACACTTAAATCTGTCGTATCGAGCAAAACATCGGCTCGTGTGATTAATACATCGAGTAACTTCTTTTCTTCTTTAATTGCTAAATCAAGCGGCAGATTATTTAAAGAAAGCGGGTGTAATCGACGCGTTTCTGAAAAGCGTTTGATCAGTGCTTGGTCATCACTGTCTAAATAGAACAGCGTTGGATTCGCAAAACCGGGTAAGTACTCAAGAATATCATTAAATTCTTGTTGCTCTTTTGGCAGGTTACGAACGTCGATACTGACGGCTATCTTGTCATAGTTATCAGAAACACTTCTGACCAAAGATGGTAGGAGATTAACTGGAATATTATCAACACAATAATAACCAAGGTCTTCCAATACCCTTAAGGCAACGGATTTGCCCGACCCTGAGCGACCACTAATGATGATCAGTTCCATGGATTCCTCTCTGTTAATTAATCTTGAAGTGCAATAAGTTGATAGAGTGCGTCATCGTCTTTTGCATGACGAAGCTGTTTACAAAACTCTTTGTTGTTTAGTTTATCAGCAATTGCAGCTAAGGTCTTTAGATGTTCTGCATTATTACCTTCAGGTACAAGCATTGCCAAGAGAATATCGACAGGTCGGTTGTCTATTGCGTCAAAATCAATACCGCTTTGATTGGTCACTAAAATAGCAAAAATAGTATCAATGCCTGCTAAGCGGCCATGAGGAATAGCAATACCTTTGCCTATGCCTGTACTGCCTAGTTTTTCTCGCGTTAGGAATGCATCTAATATTTCGTGGGCGTTATGTTCAGGAAGGTGTTCGCTCGCTAATTCACTGATATACTCAAGCGCGCGTTTTTTGCTATTAAAAAGGACCGCAGCTTTACTGCAGTCCTTGTTGATAATCGAGCTAAGTTTCATGGTTAGTGTCGAGTTAATTTCTCTTTATGTTTGATAACTTGGCGATCGAGTTTATCAACGAGTTTATCAATAGCTGCGTACATATCAGAGTGTTCATCTGAAGCGAAAATTTCACCGCCATTTAAATGAACGGTAGCTTCTGCTTTTTGTACCAGCTTCTCAACATCTAAGATCACGTGAACGTTGTTTATGTGATCAAAATGCCTTTCTAGCTTTGCAAACTTCGTGTTTACATAGTCTCTTAATGAATCTGTGATTTCTACGTGACGACCAGTTAAATTTAGTTGCATAAGCATTTTCCTTCTCTTGGTTTACGTCTTAAATCAAGCTCTTACGCTGATTTGACGGTGGAATAGAGAGTGACTCGCGGTATTTTGCAATTGTACGACGTGCCACTTTGATTCCCTGTTCTGCCAATATATCTGCAATTTTGCTGTCGCTCAATGGCTTAGCAGTATTTTCTGCAGCAATTAGCTTTTTGATCAATGCTCTAATCGCAGTCGATGAGCATTCACCTCCGTTTTCAGTGCTTACGTGGCTTGAGAAGAAGTACTTCAGCTCAAAAATGCCACGGGGTGTATGCATGTATTTCTGAGTGGTGACACGAGAAATGGTAGACTCGTGCATCTCGACCATCTCAGCAACATCATTCAAAACCATAGGCTTCATTGCCTCAGGTCCATGTTCAAAGAATGCCTGTTGTTGTTGCACAATGCAATTAGTAACTTTCATTAAAGTGTCATTACGGCTTTCTAAGCTCTTAATAAACCATTTAGCTTCTTGTAGGTGAGAGCGAATGAATTGGCTGTCAGTGCTTGATTTTACTGAGCGTGACATTGCTGCGTAATGATCATTAACCCTTATTTTAGGCATACATTCTGGATTAAGCTCAACAACCCAGCGACCTTTTACCTTTTTCACTGACACATCAGGAATAACATACTCAGATTCTTCACGAATAATACTGGCAGCAGGTTTAGGATTAAGGCTGTGGATTAGTGTCATCACTTCTTTTAACTCAGGCTCTTTGAGCTTGGTCTTTTTCATGATAGTGCGGTAATCACGGCTGGCCAGTAGATCAATATGCTCGCTTAACACCATTTTTGTTTCAGCAATGAAAGGCGTATCAGCATCAAACTGGTTGAGTTGAATACATAAGCATTCTTGTAATGAGCGAGCTGCAATACCTACAGGATCAAAGAGTTGAATACGCTTTAATACAGCCTCAACTTCGTCAAGTTCAATTAGCTCTTCGTCATTACCTTCATTAATGCTTTCTAGGAGTTCTTCGGTACTAACAGTAAGCAAACCTGCATCATCAACGGCTTCAACAATGGCAACGGCAATGGCTTTATCGGTTGGGCTGAATGGCGTGAGTTCTAATTGCCACATTAAATATTCGTGTAATGTTTCAGTGGTCTCCCCCTGATAAACAGTTTCGTCTTCAGGCATTGGGCCGCTACTGGTGCTCGGTGCTGCACTCATGTACTCGTCCCATGTCACATCCATAGCGAGATCGTCACTGACAGTGTCTTTACTCAGTGCGGCATCGCTATCGAGTTCGTAATCGCTGGTCGGTTCATCACCGTGACCATCATCAGCAGAATTAGAGAGTTGCTCGATAGAATCAGCATCTTTGGTCGCTTTGTCTGAATCATTGCCATCAGCACTTGGCTCTAATTCCGATTCATCTACTTCGAGTAAAGGGTTGCTATCCAGCGCTTCTTGGATCTCTTGCTGTAGATCTAGTGTGCTCAATTGCAGTAAGCGAATTGCTTGTTGCAATTGTGGTGTCATGGTTAGTTGCTGCCCCATGCGCAGCTGTAGCGATTGCCTCATGTATTTCTAACAATCCTTTTTGTTATTTGGATTATGTCTTGCTTTAACTATAGACGGAATTGTTCACCTAGGTAGACGTCTCTTACGGTTTGATCAGCTAAAACTGATTCAGGCGTACCTGACGCGATTAATTCACCATGTGAAACAATATAAGCTTTCTCACAAACATCAAGGGTTTCTCTTACATTGTGATCTGTAATGAGGACACCAATGCCGCGGTTTTTTAAATGCTCAACAATTTTCTTTATATCTAACACCGAAATCGGATCAACGCCAGCAAAAGGCTCATCTAAAAGAATAAATTTAGGGTTTGCGGCTAAAGCGCGAGCAATTTCAACTCGGCGACGCTCACCACCTGATAAAGCCATGCCCTGACTGTCCCGAATATGTTGAATATTAAATTCATCTAATAGGTCGTCTAGGGTTTGTTCTCTTTGTACTTTATTGAGGTCTTTACGCGTTTCTAAAATTGCCATTAAATTTTGATACACAGTCAATTTTCTGAAGATGGAAGATTCTTGAGGCAGATAACCTATGCCCATACGTGCTCTACTGTGCATAGGTAGCAAAGTGATATCTTCGTCATCTATGGTGACTTTACCTTTATCGCTAGGCACAAGACCAACGATCATGTAAAAACTGGTGGTTTTACCTGCGCCATTAGGGCCGAGAAGACCAACAATGCTCCCAGCTTCCACACTCAAACTGACATTTTTTACGACTTGGCGTCCTTTATAGCTTTTTGCTAGGGCTGTGGCAGTTAACACACTCATGCTTATTGACCTTGTTCAGGGTTAGACTTTGATGCCTTTTTCTCGGGCACTAAAATCGTGTGTACACGTTGTTTGTTTTGTTCATTCTGCTCAGCACTGATCAGTTGCTTCTCGATGTCATAAATAATTGCTTCAGCCTTGATAACTTGACCTGCTTGATTGATTTCGGCTTTGCCTTTGATGGTAAGCAGTCGATTTGCAACGTCATACCTGACTTCTTCTGCGCTGGCACTTAATACTGTGCCATCAGGCTGCTTTTCGATAAAGCGAGCTGGTTTGCCTGTTGCGACTAAAAGCTGTTTGTTCTCACCGAGCTCTTCACGCTGATGTACTTCTAATCTATCTGCATAAATTTCACGGTTGCCATGAATGATTTCAACATTTTCTTCAAAGATACCAATGTTTGTCTTTAATTGTGCTTGCTGCTTACCTGCTTTAATTGATACTTGTGACATAGGAGCTGTTTCAGCCAAAGTAAAGTTAGAAAAGCCGAGTAGTAGCAGTGAAAGAAGTAGTTTATTGGTCATAATAAATGGTTCGCGTATGGTTAATGAGCTCAATAATTTCAGTATTGAGGTCGGCATTGAGGCCTTGTCCTTTTATATTTAAATGAGGGCCCACAATTTCTACGGGTAGATCTGAGCGCATGCTGCGCTGAGTAATATCAACTTGAATATGGTCTGCACTGATTTGGCTTATCATTGCACCTTCAGTTAAATTTAGGGCTTTAACATCTCCCTCTAAGATCAGCATGTTATTTTCATATAAAGTGGCTTCATTGGATGAAAGTTGCCAATTTTGAGGGCCATTAAACAGGGTGAATGTCGGTGATGTAAAGTGGCTAAAACCGAGCTGCTGATAAAGCTCCATTTTATTTGCTTCAACTAAGTAATTTCGTATGCCGGCTTCAGAATATTTGGTTTGCTTTAGATCTGTAGCAACATAATCAGGCGTGGCTATGCTCTCTTCTTCAGTCGAGCTTTGCTTTTTAGGTTGATCAAAATACGGTGACCATATCCAATACATGGTCAGTGCAAAAATAATTAATAATATGACGCGGTTGACCGTCATGCGCTTGTTCCTGATGTGCCGAGTGTGTGACCTTGACACAACATAAGCAAGTCAGTTAACTCTCTCACAGCACCAAATCCACCAGGCAGCGAAGTCGTGTAGTGTGAAAGGTTGCGAATAATTGGGTGTGCATCGTTTACGGCCACAGCAAAACCCACTTGTTCCATCACTGGTAAATCAGGACCGTCGTCACCAATGTAAGCGATCTCGATATCTGTCAGGTTTAGGTTTGCTTTCAGCTCTTCGTAGGCTTTCACCTTGTCTTCTTGCCCTTGGTAAATATGCTTTACTGTTAAGCTAGTCATACGTTGCTGAACAATCTGTGAATGGCGACCGGTGATGACGGCAACTTCAACTCCAGCATTGATCAGTGCTTTTATGCCAAAGCCATCTTTGGTGTTGAATGCCTTTAATTCTTCGCCATTATTGCCAAGGTAAATACGGCCATCAGAGAATACGCCGTCAATATCACAAATAAGCAACTTAATTTGCTTCGCTCTAGATACCACATCTTCGCTGATTGGCTGATATAAGTCGGCAAATTGCATTTAAATGACTCCTGCTTTTAATAAGTCTTGCATATTCAGAGCGCCAATTGGGCGATTAGTTTCATCAACCACAATTAAGCCATTAATACGTTTGGTTTCCATAATGTTTAATGCTTCTGCTGCGAGCATATCGGCTTTAGCCGTTGTGCAATTAACAGTCATTGCATCATCAATTTTTGCGCTGTGCAAATCGAGCTTTTGTTCAATAATACGGCGTAAGTCTCCGTCGGTAAAAATACCGGCCAAAATACCTTGTTCATCAATAACTGCAGTCATGCCTAAGCCTTTGCTCGAAATTTCGAATAACGCATCTTTGATAAGTTTGCCCGTTTCGATGATTGGCATTTGCTCACCTTGATGCATGATGTCATCTAAGGTCAGTAATAAACGTCGACCGAGTGAACCACCAGGGTGAGAGAGTGCAAAATCATCGGCAGTAAAGCCACGCGCTTCTAGTAGGGCAACGGCAAGTGCATCACCCATGACCAGTGTGGCCGTCGTGCTCGCTGTTGGTGCTAACCCCAGTGGGCAGGCTTCTTTCGAGACCGCAATACACAAATGAATATCAGAAAGGTTAGCCATTGAAGAATTAGGATTGCCAGTCATGGCAATGGTTTTTGCACCAATGCGCTTTATAACAGGAATAATATTGACGACTTCGCTGGTCTCTCCTGAATTTGAGATCAGTAACACCACATCGTCTTTGGTGATCATACCGAGGTCGCCATGGCTTGCTTCACCAGGGTGAACAAAAAAAGCAGGGGTGCCTGTACTGGCGAGCGTTGCAGCTATTTTGTTGCCTATGTGCCCTGATTTACCCATACCAATGACTATGGTTCTGCCCTGGCAGTCAAAAACAGCTTGGCATGCTTTAACAAAGCTTTCATCAATATATTGTGTAATTTCATCGATGGCTTGTTTTTCAATATCGATGACATTTAAAGCCGTTTTAGTAAATTGTTCAGCAGTCATGTGCACTCCAACAACTAAATAATGTAATACATGTACCCGATGAACGCGGCAAGAAGTAGGCCCCCTTCAACGCGGTTGATGCGGCGAGTGCCTTTAAGGCTTAGGCTCATCGCGATTAAGATGAGCGTCGCACCTAGCATAATGTAAATGTCGCGTTGTGCGATGTTTGCATCGATAACTGCTGGGTTTAAGATCCCCGCAATAGAAAGTACTGCGAGAATATTAAAAATATTTGAGCCAATAATGTTGCCCATTGCTAGGTCATCTTCATTTTTTAATACGCCAGCAATACAGGCTGCTAATTCAGGGAGACTGGTACCAACCGCTATGATTGTCAGGCCAATTAATAAGTCGCTCATACCAAAATATTTGGCTATATCAACGGCTGCATCAATAAGATAACCAGAGCTAATAGGAAGCATGATCATACCCACGACTAACCATAAAACCGCTTTGTTGGTTGGTACATCATTCGGTACTTCATCACATGCTTCAGCAACTAAAGGGTCATCGTCTTGGTTGCCTGAGCGTTTGGTTAAAATGAGTAAGGTTGCGAGAAAAGTGATAAAGCCAGCAAATAAAACTAGGCCTTCAGTGCGACTAAAGTGATTGTCACTGACGATGAACCAAGCACCTAAAGACACGACAACAAGTAATGGCATTTCGCGTTTTAAGATGCCTGAGCCAACAGACAGTGGGCGCAATAGTGCGGTAATACCTAATACTAGTA
The DNA here is from genome assembly GCF_056629255.1 of Pseudoalteromonas sp. NFXS53. Classification (NCBI taxonomy): domain Bacteria; kingdom Pseudomonadati; phylum Pseudomonadota; class Gammaproteobacteria; order Alteromonadales; family Pseudoalteromonadaceae; genus Pseudoalteromonas; species Pseudoalteromonas sp. NFXS53. The sequence continues at coordinate 25,050 of NZ_JBWVBR010000015.1, forward strand.
ATATATTGGCGATGTTCGAGCCCACCGCATTACCCACTGCGGTATCTGTTTTATCTGCAAAAGCAGCCTGCGCTGCAACCATCATTTCCGGAGCCGATGAGCCCATTGCTACTATAGTTAAACCTACGATTAATGTAGGTACACCGAAATTTCTTGCCAATGCTGCCGCGCCAAAGACAAAACGGTCCGCACTCCAAACTAACGCGGCAAAACCAAGTATCAAAATGATGAAAGATAAAATCATAAAAAGAATATGCCAACAAGGAAAACAAAATTGCGGCAAATAGTATCAAAAGCATAAAAAAAAGTATAAACAAAACGCTAGGTAAAAAGCTTTATTCATAGAAGTGAGCTATTACTAAAGCAGAGCTGTATCTATCACTTACAAAATTTTACGAATTCTCTTTTCACACTAAAACCAAAAAAAAGTATGATATGCAAATTGGTGAACCAGAATATGGAGCGCGACTTGTCGCAATCAATTATCGAAATCAAGGATGTAACTTTCTCCAGAGGTGATAGGACCATCTATAAGAACATGAGTTTCTCGGTACCAAAGGGGAAGATAACCGCAATTATGGGCCCTAGTGGTATTGGTAAAACCACCATGTTGCGTCTTATTGGCGGTCAATTAAAGCCAGATAGTGGCGATATTACTTTTGAAGGGCAAAGTGTACCGGGGATGACCCGTGCTGAGCTTTACGAAGCCCGTACGAAAATGAGTATGCTCTTTCAAAGCGGTGCGCTTTTTACAGATATGTCAGTATTCGACAACATCGCTTTTCCTCTTAGAGAACATACGCAGTTAAGTGAAGAGCTAATTCGCCTTGTTGTGCTTATGAAGCTTCAAGCTGTTGGCCTTCGTGGTGCCAGAGATTTAATGCCGTCAGAATTATCTGGGGGTATGGCAAGACGTGCAGCACTGGCTCGTTCAATAGCGCTTGACCCAGAACTAATCATGTACGATGAACCGTTTGCAGGACAAGACCCTATCTCAATGGGCGTGTTGGTACGTCTGATCAAGTCGCTTAATCAAGTATTAGGTTTGTCTTCTTTAATCGTAACGCATGATGTAACAGAAGTACTGAGTATTGCTGATCATGTGGTGATTATTGCTGAGCAAGGCGTGATTGGTACGGGCACGCCAGAGCAGATGTTGCAACATAGTTCACCACTGGTGCAGCAATTCTTAAAAGGGTTATCAGACGGTCCTGTGCCTTTCCACTTTAAAGCTGCGCCTTACGAAGATGAATTGTTACTAGGAGCGCAGCAATAATGGATTTTTTACAAGCATTAGGCCATAAAACTCTGAGTCGTTTTGCCTCATTAGGGCGTGCAACACGAATGTTATTGGGCGCCTTACTTAGCATGCCTAATTTTAAAAAAGGCACGCCGCTGTTAATTAAGCAGCTTTACATGGTAGGACATCAATCATTATTGATCATCATGGTGTCGGGTTTATTCATCGGTATGGTACTGGCTTTACAAGGTTATACCGTGTTAGTGGGGTACGGCGCTGAAGACAGCTTAGGTCCTTTAGTTGCACTGAGTCTACTGCGAGAGTTGGGTCCGGTTGTAACTGCACTATTATTTGCCGGTCGAGCGGGCAGTGCATTAACCGCCGAAATTGGTTTGATGAAAGCAACCGAGCAGTTATCAAGTCTGGAAATGATGGCAATTGATCCGCTTAAAAGGGTCGTAGCACCGCGTTTTTGGGCGGGCTTTATCAGTATGCCGCTGTTGGCACTGATATTTTCAGCAGTTGCAATTATTGGTGCGCACTTAGTAGGCGTTGATTGGTTAGGTGTCGATTCAGGCAGCTTCTGGTCAATCATGCAGTCTCAGGTGTCGTTCCAGCAAGATATTTTAAATGGCATGATCAAGAGCTTCGTTTTTGCACTGATCGTGACATGGATTGCGCTTTACAAAGGGTACGACTGTGTTCCTACATCAGAAGGGATCAGTAAAGCGACCACAGAAACAGTTGTTCATTCGTCGCTGGCCGTTTTAGGTTTCGACTTTTTATTAACAGCGGTGATGTTTTCAAGTTAAGGGTTTTGAGAAATTATGAATACACGGAAAATAGAAATTTTAGTTGGCTTATTTGTCGCACTCGGCGTGGCAGCGTTTGCTATTTTAGCGCTTAAAGTCGCAAACTCAGGGATCAGTGGTAATGGTGATACATACACGCTGAGCGCTAAATTTGAAAATATTGGTTCTTTAAAAACACGTGCACCAATTAAAGTGGGTGGTGTCGTGATCGGTCGTGTTGAAAGTATTTACATTCATCCGCAAGAGTTTTTACCTGTTGTGAATATGAGTATTGATGCGAGCTACGAGTGCCAGTTTTCTGATACAACCTCAGTCTCTATTTTAACATCTGGTATTTTAGGTGAGCAGTACCTTGGTCTTTCTCCTGTTATCGCTGCTGAATCAGCGAAGCAAAGCTGTTTAGGAAATGAGGTGACAAGTAATGCAGGTTCTGAATTAGATGACCTATTCGGTGTTGAAAGTGTCGCGCTTAAAAATGGTGACATGCTGACAGATACGAAATCAGCGTTGGTACTTGAAGAACTAATTGGTCAATTCCTGTTTAACCAAGGTGGGGAATAATCATGTTTAAGAAATTTTTAATGGTTGCTGCAGGTTTAGTGATGTCTGCTCAAGTGCTGGCAGCACCAGAGGTGGATTTAACCGATCCGTATAAAATGGTTGAGCAGGTTGCTGACAACACATTTAAACGTGTAGCTAAAGATCAAGGTATCATCTCGACTGACAAAGAGCACTTACGCGTTATAGTTGAACAAGAGCTGATGCCATATGTAGATTACAAGTATGCAGCTTATCGCGTGCTTGGTAGCTATATTCAAAAAGTACGTACCATGACAGATCCAGCTGAGAAAAAGCAGGCTGTTGAGCATATTAAAACATTCATTGATGTATTCCAGCGCTATTTAGTGGCAACTTATGCTGGTGTGTTTACCCAGTATAAAAATCAAAAAGTAGAGTTTGGTGAGGCCCGTAGTTTTGAAGGTGATGACGTTGCAGTTGTAAAAACCCGCATTGTTGAACCAGGCAAGCCGGACATTAAAATCGACTTCAAAGTGCGTAAAGGTAAGGACAATGAGTGGCGTGCATACGACATGATGGCAGAGGGTATTTCACTACTTGATGCGAAACAAACTGAATTGCATGGTGTGCTTCGTCAACAAGGTATCGAACATGTAATCGACCTTTTAGATAAAAAGAGCCGTTTACCAGTTCAATTCAGAGGTGATGATGGCAACTAATTTGCAGTTTTCACCTCTACAAGAAGGTGTGGTAGCGATTAAGGGAGAATTAACCCGAAATAGCTTAATAGATGAACGCCTTCTTAACCAACAGCTACAAAGTACGCAGTCAGTCCTATATTTTGACCTTTCTGAGGTTTCTAGGGTTGACACAGCGGGCTTAGCTTGGTTAATTCACTCTTTAGGTCTTTTGCAACGCCAAGGTAAGCGCCTTGAGCTGAAAAATATACCTGAGCAACTGCATAAATTGATGGAGTTGGGTCAGGTATCTAACTTATTTGAGTGAATCTGATGGAAACAAACCAAGTCGAAGCGGTATTACAAGAAGCATTGTCACTAGAAGAAGTCATAGTTAAAGCCAATGGTAGTCACTATGAGGTGATTGCAGTTGGTGAATGTTTTGACGGGGCGAGTCGAGTTAAAAAGCAACAGCTAGTTTACGGGCCTTTGATGGATGTGATCAAAGACGGCACCATTCACGCTTTAAGCATTAAAGCCTTCACGCCAACAGAGTGGCAAAGAGAACGTAAATTCATCCTTCCTCAATAACGGAGCCACAATGGATCAGTTTGTTATCCAAGGTGGCACCACCCTAGCTGGTGAAGTCACAATTTCGGGCGCTAAAAATGCCGCCCTTCCTATTCTTTTTGCAGCCTTACTAGGTAACGGCAAGAGTACTTTCTCGAATGTACCTCAACTTCGTGACATAGGCACAACCGAAGCGCTGCTGAAGACGCTTGGCGCAGAAGTTAAATGGCATGGCGATAATCTTGAAGTCGACGGAAGTACCGTTGATAAAGTGCTAGCGCCATATGAGCTTGTAAAGCAGATGCGTGCATCCGTTTTGGCATTGGGGCCTTTATTAGCCCGCTTTGGTCAAGCCCAAGTTTCTTTACCTGGTGGTTGTGCCATTGGTGCTCGCCCAGTCGATTTGCACATTCGCGGCCTTGAAAAAATGGGCGCAACCATAAATGTAGAAAACGGCTATATTAATGCAACGTCTTCGGGTCGTCTGCAGGGCGCTGACATCTATATGGAAACTGTGAGTGTAGGCGCGACCGAAAACTTACTGATGGCGGCAACGCTTGCTGACGGTAAAACCGTATTAGAAAATGCTGCACGCGAACCAGAAATTGTAAATCTTGCTGAATGCCTAGTGGCAATGGGTGCAAAAATCTCAGGAGCAGGTACCCATCGCATTGAAATCGAAGGGGTTGAGCAACTATCAGGGTGTGAGCACAAGATCTTACCTGATCGCATTGAAACGGGTACTTTCTTAGTCGCAGCGGCAATGGCAAAAGGTGAGGTGTTATGTAAGAACACAGACCATCATAGCTTAGAGCCTGTGCTTGAAAAACTGCGCGATGCTAATGCTTTGGTTGAAGTACAGCAAGACAGTATTTACATCGATATGCGTCAGCGCGAGTTAAAGGCTGTAAACATTAAAACCATGCCTCACCCTGGTTTTCCAACTGATATGCAGGCGCAGTTTACTGCTATGAATGTGGTAGCAAATGGCAGTGCAACAATCACAGAAACGATCTTTGAGAATCGCTTTATGCATGTGCCTGAATTACAACGTATGGGTGCAAACATTCGCTTAGAGGGCAATACTGCGATTTGTGGTGATACTGAGAAGCTATCGGGTGCACAGGTCATGGCGACTGATTTACGTGCATCAGCCAGCTTAATTTTGACCGGTATTGTCGCGCAAGGAGAGACTGTGGTTGATCGCATCTATCATGTTGATAGAGGTTACCAGCGTATCGAAGATAAGCTAAGTAAGTTGGGTGCGAATATTAAACGCCGCCACAATTAATACTGTTTGTTTATCTAAAAAGAAAAAAGCGACCTACTTGGACAGGTCGCTTTTTTGTATCTACTTTAGCTTTAGCTGGCTGAGCGAATTGAATTAATTAGTGTTAATTTCTAGCTCAGCAACGGTCAAAGTAATAGTTCGATGCTCACCATTTCTCAGCACCTCAAATTCAAGTTCAGTGCCAGGCTTAGTATTACCAATAAACTGTAATGTTTTTTGTGGGTTAGAAATCGATTGACCAGCAACTTTAACAATAATATCTCTATCTTGCATACCCGCTTGCCAAGCAGGGCCTAATGGATCCAGTTCGCTGATCAACAAGCCAACAATTGGAGTATATAAGTCGGTTACTTCATTTCCTGAGCTATCAACGGCTGTGCCTCTAAAGCCTAAGTAGCCGCGAACGACTCGGCCATCCGCAATGAGTCTTTGCATGACTTGTTTGGCTAACTGATAAGGTACAGCGAAAGAGATCCCTTGTATGTCGATGTTCAAGCGAGTTCTAAATTGTGCAGAGGTAATGCCAACGAGAATACCGTTTGAGTTAACTAAAGCCCCCCCTGAATTGCCCACATTCACAGCAGCGTCCATTTGCAGCAAATTGTTATATTGACTGTCAGTGAGTGTTTGCTTACCTGTAGCACTTATTACCCCTTGGGTAATAGTTTGACCTAGATTTAGTGGGTTACCTATCGCTAAAACCACATCGCCAACGCGAGGAATAAACTCATCGTCGGTTGGGATAACGGGTAGATGCTGGCCTGGAATTTTTAGTAAAGCGAGATCGGTGATGGTATCAAAACCGATCACTTGAACATCATAGAAGCGTCTACCGTCAGTCAAGATGACCATGATTTGGTCTGCGTCGTTAACCACGTGGTAGTTTGTCAGGATATAGCCATCGCTCGACATAATCACACCAGAACCAAGTTCTTGTGTGGTGTTACGTCTTTGGTAACGAGGCATTGATGAAATACTTTCAGAAAAAATCGTCACGACAGCAGGTGAGGCTTTAGCGACAGAGTCGGCAAAGCTCATATGGCTGCTGGTGTAATGGCTAGGCATGGCGAGCTTTGGCAAAACGACACTTTTTAGGTTGGGTGAAAACCAAATCACTAAAAATGCGATCCCAAGGCCGACAAACAAAGGGGGAAGAATAAATTTAAAAAGTTTTAGCACGCCATCGCTCATTTTTATTCATTACACAACAATCAGTTATTTTATCTTACTGAAAGCAGAATAGTAATGATGGCACAAATAAAAATGCAGCGACAATAAGACGCTGCATTTTATTAGCTAAAACTTAAAACAATTTATTGAATTAGAATAAACACAGAGTCTCGTCCGCGTTTAATACCCAATACGATGTTGCCTTGAATGTCTTCTATTAAGTTGCTCATATCGCGAATGTTCTTAACGCGCTGACGGTTTACTTGCATGATCACATCACCTTCTTCAAGGCCAACTCGCATAGCCGGTGAGCGATCTTCAATGCTAGAGACAATAACCCCTTGGTTGCCATTGCGTTCGCCACTTTCAAGCACAGCACCTCGTAGCATTGGGTGTACTTTATCTGCTTGAGCTTGCAGTTCGCCTTGACCTTTAAGTGTTACTTCTATGGTGCGTTTTCTACCATCGCGGAACACACCTAGTTCAATGGTTCTACCTTCACCTATGGTGGCGATTTTGCCTCTAAGTTCTTCAAAACTTTGGATCTCATCACCATTCAGACTGACAATCACATCATTGGCTTTAATACCGGCTTCGCTTGCCGCTGAGTCTTTTACAACTTGCATAACAAAGGCACCTTGCTGAACTTCTAAATCTTGTGCTTTGGCAAGGCCAGCATCTAGTGTACGGCCAATAATACCTAAAGAGCCTCGGCGTACTTGACCAAATTCGATAATTTGATCAACGAGGTTCTTCATCATATTAGAAGGGATGGCAAAACCGATACCAACATTACCGCCCGAAGCGCCAAGAATGGCAGTGTTAATGCCGATTAGCTCACCGTTCAGATTTACTAAAGCGCCACCTGAGTTACCTTGGTTAATAGCTGCGTCGGTCTGGATGAAGTCTTCATAGCCTTCAATATTTAAACCACTACGACCCAGCGCACTGACAATGCCTGATGTCACAGTGTGGCTCAGACCGAACGGATTACCAATGGCAACCGAGAAGTCACCGACTCGAAGCTTGTCAGAATTAGCCAGATGCACCTCTGTGAGGTTGTCCGCATCGATTTCAAGCAATGCGATATCAGATTCTTTATCGCGGCCAACCAACTTGGCATCAAACTCTCGTCCATCTTTTAAAGTAACGATAATTTTGTCGGCTTCGTCGATAACATGGCTGTTTGTTACTACGTACCCTTCATCTGCATCGATAATCACACCTGAGCCCAACCCACTGAAAGGACGCTTTTGGTTACGAGGTTGAGGGTTACCAAAGAAGTAGTCAAAAGGGTCGACACGCCGGCGAACCTCTTTTGCGCCTGATACACGAATACTTACAACCCCAGGTGTAACGCGCTCTAGCATTGGCGCAAGGGTAGGTAAAGACTGCCCATCGACCGCGATAGGGAGTTTAGCTTCAACTGCTGTGGGAGAAAGGAAAAGGGCAGTTGAAAAAATAGCAGCAGATAATAACGATAGTTTTAGTTTCATAGTCAATAAGTACTCCGAAAAGTAATAACGCCCATTTTCTATTAATCATTAAAAATAGGGCATATATCATTGATGATAGGTAAGTAAATTTTCGGCTTACTTACCGGTTCGTCATTTTTGGTAACTGTACTTACTGACTATGGGGGCTAAAAAAAGTTCATCAAGAGGCTTTTGATTGCTCAACTTCTGAGCTTTCACCAGAGAAAATACCTGTTTCACCTTCGGCATAATCGCTAGGTTGCGCTGACAATGTATCGTTTTTCGCTTCGCGACGGCGCTCTGGGCGGTTTTGTAGCGAGGCTTGCAGTTGTTCAGTGGTTTCTTTTGAGAAGAAAGGTTCATCAGGCATCGTTGGCTTAACTGTAAGCAGTGCTTTATCTGTTTCTTCTACATGGCTCAAAAGTTGAGAGTAGCTGTCTTGCATTTTAGTCATTAGCTTCTTGGTACTTGCAAGGTGATCAGCAACCTCTTGGCGATATTGCTCTAACTCGTGCTTAGCTTGTTGTACTTGCTGTTCTAAATCGTCGTGCTTAAGTTGTTTCTTGGTGATCATTGAACCTAAGAAAAATGCAGCAATAGCAACTACCACAATTAATCCTAACCAAGCAAATGTTGTCATAGGGAGTCTCCTTAAAAATACGCGCTCTATAAGTGTAGGCAATTATTCGGCTACGTAATAAAAAATGTAATTCAAACTATCAGCTAAATATACGCGGAGTTTTGATGCGTGTTAATATATGCCTCAAATAAAAACGCTTAGTTTGTGAAAAATGATGACACCTTGGGAAAAATATCAACAAGACCTACAACGAGATGACTTTCAATATGATGCGGCACAAGAAAACGCAGTAAAGCATTTGCAGCGTTTGTACGATGATATCGTGAATCAACCTGAACAGCCCCAAGGTTTCTTTTCTCGCTTATTTAATCGACAGCCAAAGCAAAAAATTACCGGCCTTTACTTTTGGGGCGGCGTAGGGCGCGGTAAAACCTATTTGGTTGATACCTTTTATGAGGCATTACCGACAGACAGGAAAATGCGAGTGCATTTTCACCGTTTCATGCACCGTGTTCACGATGAGCTTAAAAAGCTTAAAGAAGTAAAAGACCCACTTGAGACTGTGGCCGATATTTTTAAAAAAGAAACAGATATCATTTGTTTTGATGAGTTTTTTGTACAAGACATCACCGATGCCATGTTACTAGGTGGTTTAATGCAGGCGTTGTTTGCACGTGATATTATTTTAGTTGCTACCTCTAATATTGTTCCTGATGAACTATATCGAAATGGTCTTCAGCGTGCTCGTTTCTTACCAGCCATTGCCCTAGTGAAAGAAAACACTGAAGTCGTCAACGTCGATTCTGGCATTGACTATCGCTTGAGAACGTTAGAGCAAGCAGAGATTTTCCATAGTCCGCTTGACGCACAAGCAGATAAAAACCTGTTTGAGTATTTTGATAAGCTCTCACCTGAACCGGGTAAACTTGATGAAGCCATCGAAATCGAAGGCCGTTTGATCAACACCCGAAAAGTTGCCGATAGTATTGTGATGTTCGATTTCACACAAATTTGTGAAACGGCACGTTCGCAAGTAGACTATATGGAAATAAGCCGTATTTATAACACCGTAATCCTTTCTAATGTAAAACAGATGGGGCAGCAGAATGACGATGCCGCCAGACGTTTTATTGCTTTAGTTGATGAATTCTATGAGCGTAATGTGACGCTTATTATCTCAGCCGCAGCGCCGATCACAGAGTTATATACTGACGGCACACTTAATTTTGAATTTAGGCGCTGTATCAGCCGTTTGCAAGAGATGCAGTCGCACGAATACCTCGCAAGAGAACATCTCGCCTAAATGAATACCAATCAGTAGTAAATTCGGCAAAAAATACGCAAATTGCCTACGCTGATTGGTATAAATTTTCGCTCAAATCAACGCGATTATTTTTTTTGTAGAAAAAACAGTCGCACACTGGAAAAGCCTCTTCTGTGTTGCTATAATCCGCGGCCTGCCACGTTGCGTTCTATAGCCCTCGTCGGCTTAGCCACCGATTTGAGCGGCATAAAAGTCTTAAACTCGAAGGGGTTCAAGCACTCATAGTAAAGCGGTAACTTTTTGTTACCTGTGGTTTTAATTTGAAACATTGGATTTTATTTAATGAAAACGTTTGTTGCTAAGCCAGAATCTGTAAAACGTGACTGGTACGTAGTTGACGCTGAAGGTAAAACTTTAGGTCGTATCGCTACTGAAATCGCTCGTCGCCTACGCGGTAAGCATAAAGCTGAGTACACACCTCATGTTGACACTGGTGATTACATCATCGTAATCAATGCTGAGAAAGTTACTGTAACTGGTAACAAAACAACTGATAAAGTGTACTATGCTCACACTGGTTTCCCAGGTGGCCTTAAGTCTATCACTTTCGATAAGCTTCAAGCTAAAAAGCCTGAAATGATTATCGAAAAAGCAGTTAAAGGTATGTTACCAAAAGGCCCTCTAGGTCGTGAAATGTACCGCAAACTAAAAGTATACGCAGGTTCTGAGCACGCTCATGCAGCTCAACAGCCTCAAGTACTGGACATTTAAGGAGCTAACTCATGGCAAATCAATACTACGGTACAGGTCGTCGTAAAAGTTCAAGTGCTCGCGTATTCTTACGCCCAGGTACTGGCAACATCGTAATCAATCAACGTTCTATCGAAGAATACTTCGGTCGTGAAACTTCTCGCATGGTTGTTCGTCAGCCTCTAGAGCTAGTTGAAATGACTGAAAAGTTTGACCTATACATCACTGTTGCAGGTGGTGGTTCAACTGGTCAAGCTGGTGCTATCCGTCACGGTATCACTCGTGCGCTTATGGAGTTTGACGAGTCACTACGTCCTGCTCTACGTAAAGCTGGCTTTGTTACTCGCGACGCTCGTAAAGTTGAGCGTAAGAAAGTGGGTCTTAAGAAAGCACGTAAGAACACTCAATTCTCGAAGCGTTAATTTTTTACGTTTACAAGAATTCAAAAACCCAGCTTATGCTGGGTTTTTTGTTTTAAAAGTCCAAATATTTTTCATTTCCAATCCCAACCCACGCCAAACAACCGATGTTCGACTTATTGTTTACCTAATATTTTCAATATTTATTGTAATTAGTGAAGATCTGACGATAAATCAGCGCTTTTTTTTGCTACAATTGCGGGGCAAGTAAAGTGAGTAAGGTTTGATGCCCTTTTGGGTACCCTCGTCTCCTCATAGATGGGGTTGATCTTGGTCAGTATATTGTGGTTATAAAAACGTTATCATAACTAACTAGCTTTCGAGGCTACGACTAAAATGGGTAGTAAAATCCATGCTTTATTAGTCTTGATACGGGTAATAACCTTGTTTTCATCAAGGTAATTATTTATGATCGCGTCTATTTTGTAGTTTCTTAATTTAACCTGCTGTAACTGATGTTCTCAATATAGCAAGTGTTGAGGATCATAGTGGAGATAAGTGGATGAGCAATGCGCCTGTAGACAACAGCCGACGTCGCTTTTTGACCATAGCTACCTCTGTTGTAGGTGGTGTTGGTGCGGCTGGAGCTGCTGTTCCTTTTATTGCGTCTTGGAATCCAAGTGAGCGAGCTAAATCTGCGGGTGCGCCTGTAGAAGTAGATATCAGCAAACTTGAGCCTGGACAATTAATTCGTGTTGAGTGGCGAGGTAAACCTGTATGGGTTATCAATCGTACGCCAAAAATGCTTGAGCAGATGAAAGCTCACGAAGGTCAACTTCGTGATCCGCAGTCTGAAGAGCCTCAACAATTAGATTCAGCTAAGAATGAATACCGTTCTAAGCGCCCTGAAATTTTCGTGGCGGTTGGTATTTGTACTCACCTAGGCTGTTCACCAAGCTTCTTTAATGGTGGCTTTGGTGAGTTCGTTGAAGGTACTGAATCAGGTTTCTTCTGTCCTTGTCACGGTTCTAAGTTCGACATGGCCGGCCGAGTATTCCAAGCGGTGCCTGCACCTCTAAACTTAGAAATCCCACCTTACACCTTTATTGATGATACAACCATTTTGGTTGGTGAAGAAGAGGTTGCATAATGGCTGGTAAACAAGATAACGCTTCAACAGGTGTTGTTGGTAACGTCATCAACTGGATTGATGACCGTATCCCAATGACGCGTGTTTGGAACATGCACATCGCGCAATATCCTGCGCCAAAAAACTTTAACTTCTGGTACTTATTTGGCTCTTTAGCAATTTTAGTACTAGTAAACCAAATTCTAACTGGTATCTGGCTAACAATGAGCTATGTTCCTTCTGCTGAAGGCGCATTTGCTTCAATCGAATACATCATGCGTGATGTTGAATATGGTTGGTTATTGAGATACATGCATTCAACGGGCGCCTCGGCATTCTTCGTGGTCGTGTATTTACACATGTTCCGCGGCATGATCTATGGCTCGTACCAAAAACCACGTGAACTTCTATGGCTATTCGGTATGCTAATTTTCTTAGCATTAATGGCTGAAGCGTTCATGGGTTACCTATTACCTTGGGGTCAGATGTCATTCTGGGGTGCTCAGGTAATCATCTCATTATTCGGTGCGATTCCGGTAATTGGTGATGACCTAACTCAGTGGATCCGTGGTGACTACGTAATTTCAGGTGCGACGCTTAACCGCTTCTTTGCACTACACGTAATTGCACTACCACTTGTGCTAGTTATTCTAGTATTCCTTCACATTGTTGCGCTTCACGAAGTGGGTTCAAACAACCCTGACGGTGTTGAAATTAAGCGTAAGAAAGGTTCTGTGGCAGAAGAAGATAAGCCGAAGTTCCAATTCCATGAATATTACACAAACAAGAAAGACATTGTTGATGCAATCCCGTTCCACCCATACTACACAGTTAAAGATGTATTAGGTGTTGCTGGTTTCTTAATCTTCTTCTGTTGGGTTGTGTTCTTTGCACCAGAGATGGGTGGTTTCTTCCTAGAAGCGCCAAACTTTGAAGCAGCTAACCCGCTGAAGACACCAGAGCATATCTTCCCTGTTTGGTACTTTACGCCATTCTACGCAATCCTACGTGCTATCCCTGATAAGCTAATGGGTGTAATTGCAATGGGTGCATCGATCGTACTACTGGCATTATTGCCGTGGTTAGACCGTGGTAAGGTTCGTTCGATTCGTTACCGTAGTAAGTGGCACAAGCTAAACATTGCTCAGTTCGTAGTAACGTTCATCATCCTAGGTTGGGCTGGTGCGACACCTCAGACTGATTTGTCTACAGTGCTATCGAGAATTACGACTGTAACTTACTTCATGTTCTTCGTATTACTATTCGTATACTCGAAGAATGAGCAGACTAAACCATTGCCTGAGAGGTTAACGAAATGATGAAGAAGCTAATTATTGGTTTATTCGCATTGCTGCCTACTTTTGCAATGGCAGCAGGCCCGTCGGTACCACTACTTGAGTCAAACCATGACTTAACTGACAATGCGTCTTTACAGCGCGGTGCTAAGTTGTTCATGAACTACTGTCTTGGTTGTCACCAAATGCAGTATCAACGTTATGAGCGTACTTTCCGTGATATCGGTATTCCAGTAGAGATTGGTCAAGAAACGCTTATCTTTGATGGTTCTAAAGTTGGTAGTCATATCAATAATGCTATCAAGATCGAAGATGCCGCAACTTGGTTTGGTGCGCCGCCGCCAGATCTTACATTAGTTGCACGTGTACGTGGCGCTGATTGGATTTACACTTACTTGAAGTCTTTCTATGTAGATGAAAGCCGTCCGTTTGGTGTAAACAACTCAGTATTCCCTTCAGTGGGTATGCCACACGTACTTCAAGAACTTCAAGGTGTGCCAACTGCACGTTTTGAAGAGGTTGAAGAGCACGGTGTTAAAGTTCAAAAAGTAGTTGAAATCACAACAGATGGTTCTGGTGAGATGAGTGCTGATGAGTATGATCAAGCAGTGCGTGACTTAACGAACTTTATGGCTTATGTTGGTGAACCAACTCGCTTAAAATCAGAAGCGCTAGGTTATAAGGTATTAGGATTTTTAGTAATCTTATTTATCTTGGCCTTCTTCTTGAAGAAAGAGTACTGGAGAGATGTTCACTAATACAGTGATACATTTTTAAAGTAATTTTGTAATAGGGGCGTATGCCCCTATTGCTGTTTATAATGATTTATTACTTATTGTAATTTTAATGGAGGTAGGCATGGCCGTAGCTGCCAATAAGCGCCCTGTAATGACGCTTTTCTCAGGTGCTAACTGTATGTATAGCCATCAAGTACGTATCGTTTTAGCCGAAAAAGGTGTGAGTGTAGATATTCACTTAGCAGAAAAAGATAACCTGCCTGAAGCGCTTCACGAAATAAACCCATATGGCACAGTACCGACATTGATCGACCGTGAGCTTGGTTTATATGAAGCGAACATCATCATGGAATATTTAGATGAGCGTTTCCCGCACCCACCATTAATGCCTGTATACCCAGTAATGCGTGGTCGTAGCCGTTTAATGATGCACCGTATCGAAACTGATTGGTATACATTAGCAGCTAAAATCAAGCAAGGTGGCAGCGATGCTGATCAGGCTCGTAAAGAGCTAACTGAAGCCCTACTTGCAATTGCGCCAATCTTTACTGAGGCACCTTACTTCATGAGTGAAGAGTTTAGCCTAGTAGATTGTTACCTAGCACCACTATTATGGCGTTTACCAGAAATGGGTATCGACCTTAATGGTGCGGGTGCAAAAGAGCTTAAAGAATACATGCTTCGTTTATTTGAGCGTGATTCATTCCAAGCTTCTTTAACAGAAGCTGAGCGTGAGATCAGAGCATAATGACGCCAAATCGCCCATATTTGCTTAGAGCGTTTTACGATTGGATTGTCGATAATGAGTGTACACCGCATTTGGTTGTAAACGCTGAATATCCAGCGGTTCAAGTACCTACGCAGTTTGTACAAGATGGTCAAATTGTTTTAAACATTAGTCCTAGTGCAGTGACCCACTTTGATATGGATAACCAGCAGCTAAGCTTTAACGCCCGCTTTTCTGGTCAACCTATGCAAGTGTATGTGCCTATGGGCGCTGTACTGGCAATATATGCGCGTGAGAACGGTGAAGGTACCGTTTTTACTCAAGAAACTTTTCCTGAGTATGAAGAAGAGCCGCAGGGTGAACCAGAAGAGGTTGTTGAAGCCACTGAAGAGAAGCCCAAAGAGCCTGAAAAGAAAAAAGGCGCTCATCTTCGCGTTGTTAAATAAGTACTTTAAAGTCGCTTATTTGTATTTTAAAAAACCCGCTACGGCGGGTTTTTTATTTATAGTGCAAAAGGTTACCGACTGCGAACGAAGTGAGTACGGTTCTTTTGCGCAAGGTGAAATTAGCTGTTTTAGCTGGTGTTATTGTGGAGGGCTTTTTGATTTTGTTTTGGTTGTGTTTAGCGTGACGGCATCACGAAATTAGTTCACCTTGCGCAAAGGAAATGAAGTGCTACGCACTTGTCATTAACCCTTTGCACGTAAGTAACCTTTTGCACCCTTTATAAATATTCAAAAGCTTTGATGACTCTTTTTACACCGTTGACATGACGAGCGATTTCAACCGCCATATCAGCTTCTTCTTCTGATACTAAGCCCATTAAGAAGACTTCGCTGTTCTCTGTAACCACTTTGATGTTATTACCTGTGATGGTCTCAGCAGTGAGTAATTTGGTTTTTACTTTTGAAGTTAGCCAGGTGTCGTGGGTTTGTGTGGTGATGCCAATGCGCGTACCAATACGAAGTTGGTTATGGATGTTCTTTACTGTGACGGCATTTCTAACAGCTTGTGCAGCTTGTGACATTAGGTTATTGGAAGGTACTTGGCCAACAAGTAAAATGGTGCCATTGACACTGACGACACTAATATTAGCTTGCTCACTTAGGTTCGGTACTCTTTTAAGGGCTAGGGTCGCTTTAATTTCAATGTTGTTATCGTCTATTTGCGAGCCTATAGTGCGTCTATCATTGGCTGCTGATACAGCACCCGCTGTACCCGCTACAACGGCGGCAGCGCAGCCTTGAAGGAGAATAAGAGTGGCAATAATTATTAGGTGTTTAAATGGCATTACTGATCATCCTGAGGAAACAAGGTGTTATCAATTAATTGGCTAAGACAGTGCACGTTAAATAAGTGTGATTCAATAATGCGGCTAGGGCGCTTGCTTGGCGTCAATATTTCAACATCATTGGGGCCGAGTAGACCAATTAACTCACCCCCTTCATCACCCACTAGCGCAATGACTTTCATGTCTTTGGTAAGCGCTGCTTCTACTGCAGAAATAATATTTTTTTCGTTACCATCAATAGCAAAGACAACAAGTAAATCGCCCTGTTGTGCAAAGGCGCGAACTTGGCGTGAGAATTTGTCGTTCTCATGCTCCGTATTGTGCATGTCTAAGTGAATGTGATTTTGTGATAAAGCGATAGCAGGAAGGCAAGGGCGCTCTGTTTCATAGTGGTTTACAAGCAGACCAGCAAAGTGCTCAGCAAGCATATTACAGCTAGACTCTCCGCAGCAGATTACTTTATTACCATTAATTAAACCTTGCACGATTGTCATGGCTGCAGCTTCAAGCGCATCGGGAAGGACTTCACCCGCTGCGATTTGTGCTTGAATACTCTCAGTGAAAATTGTTTTTATTGATTCTTGCATAATTAATATATGTTTTTAATCCACTTTATATTATCTGAACTCACCCCTTCGATAGCAATAAAGTCTATTCGTACTGGTAAATTCTTTAGTTTTTTGCACTCTAAGTAATGATAAATACTTCTCTGCAGCTTTTGAAGCTTACTCGGGCTTAAAGCTGCAATAGCGCCACCATAGCTTTGGCTTTTTCTATATTTGACTTCAACAAAAACAAGCGTGTTTTGCTCTTTCATGATGAGGTCTATCTCACCATATTTGCAATTATAATTACGAGAAACTGCACTTAATCCTTGCGCCTGTAAATACTGCTCTGCTAGTTGCTCGTAGTGCATGCCTTTGGCACGTGTATTGGCAAACAATCCTTTTAGCATACGTTCCCTTATTTAAAAATGAATTAATCCCTTAAGCTTTCTTGGAAGCGATTATGATTTTGCATAAACAGCGGTGTTGGTTTTTGTTCTTCTAATTGCACAAGCTGAATTTTCTTTTGCTTGTATTGTGCCCATTCTAATCGTCTTTCAACGGTATTATTACTTTTAATACTAAGCTTACCAGTTAGCCCTGAGTAAGCTTTACCTGGGATCTTAGCTAATTGTTTCAGTTCAGGGATAAGGTGAACGGCGTCAAAGGCCATGGCAAATAAACGCTGCTCTATATCTGCTTGTTCAGGCCAGAGTGCATCGTATTGTGCTCTGAGATTAAACTTATCAACTGATTTGTTTAGCATCCAAGGCTGCTCAGTAAAGAATAAGCCTTCAAGGTCGCCTTTGTCAGTGTGATCCATACGCTTAGAATAGCTTCTTGAGCTTGCGTATAGAGGAATGCGTTTGGCAAAAGTACTGACGTTGACGTCAAGATAAGGCTTCAATAAACGTGTTTCGATGGCATCGCCTAGAATGTAGATGACATCAATATCCATGCGAGAACGCGTTTCACTCTCTACCTCTTTCCTGAATAGGCTTTTTACAGCTTTGATCCGCTCTTTAGAAGCGTCTACCTCAAGTAAGTTAGCTACGACTTTCGCCATATCTTTGCTATCAGTATATAGACCTACTTCTGGTTCAATCAGGCTATAGTTTTGCCATTCATTTTTGAAATGATTAACGAGTCTTAAACCCGATAGCGTATCTGGTGCCAATAACATAGGCTTTTGAAATTTCTGCGATAAGAAATGCACCATAGCTTGCTCGACTTCATGTTCAGGATTCAGGGCAAAAAAGTATTGTTCACCTGCTAAGCTAGAGGTCTCTGAAGTATTTAAGTGAAGTGTTGGTGTGCTTTGAATGGCGCTGCTGTTACTCACTTTTTCGATGTTGTCTTTGAGTAACGGACCAATGATGAAGTCAAATTGCTGAGAGG
Source organism: Pseudoalteromonas sp. NFXS53 (assembly GCF_056629255.1). Classification (NCBI taxonomy): domain Bacteria; kingdom Pseudomonadati; phylum Pseudomonadota; class Gammaproteobacteria; order Alteromonadales; family Pseudoalteromonadaceae; genus Pseudoalteromonas; species Pseudoalteromonas sp. NFXS53. Next base: position 42,879 of record NZ_JBWVBR010000015.1, read on the forward strand.
CGAGTTGCCTGTCTATGTCTTCGGCACTGAGTTGCTCGTCAATAAAAGTGATTTCTGTAATCTCACTGTGATCCATAGCTGCTAAGAACCCATTTTTTAGGGCGCTGCCTAGGCGTTTACTACTTCCGCTTTGGGGTAGTAGTACAGCGATGCGTTTTGCGTGATAGGGGGCAAGATTTACCGCATTCTGAACTTTCTTGGGCAAAATGTAAGTCGCTGGGTGATTAACAAAGCGACGCTGCCAGTTGTTAAGGGCTTGATGCAGTTGTATACCTGAACCAATATATATTTGTTGGTATTTGGCTAATTTTACCCAGCCTCTTTGGACTACAGTACTTCGGTCGAAGCGCTCCAACGCATAGGATGAAAGTTGCTGTAATGCTTGCCAGATTTCATCATTTAAATTTGCCACTTCTACTTTGTTAGTGAAGCTTAAATCGGCCGCTTTAAAATAGTAGGTAAGTGCTTTTTTCGGCATACCTTGAGAGGCATAAATACGACCCATTAAATACTGGTGCCACGCTTTATGCTCAGGTAAAGACAAGCGTTCTTTTAAAGTTTTAAGAATGTTGAGTGCTGTGCTGTAATTATTGAGCTCTGTTCTTGCTAGTGCGATATAAAGTTTATTTTGCACATAATCGACAGTTTCGTTTCGTTCTAATGCGAGGCAGGCTTGTTCTAAAATAGGCCAGTTTTGCTCTTTTATGGCATTTTCACGGGCACTATAAAGCAGCTGGATACGAGATGCACCTTGCTTGGCTCGTGCTTTGTTAAGTAGCCCCTCCGCATTGAGGACTTCAGGTGCTTGAGTTTGCGGCTGATTCTGCACCGCACGAGGTTGAGCTGGTGATTTTTCGGTTGTACTACACGCCGATAAACCCGACAATACACCTATTACAAGACAAATTACTTTCAGTCGCACCGCAACTTCCTAACGATAAACATTCCTCAAAGGGATATCTTACTGACTGAAACTGGAGAGCTCAATGACAAAAGCACAGAATACAGACAAAATTGGTACCCTTTACGTGGTCGCAACACCGATCGGTAACTTAGCCGATATCAGTGAGCGTGCTTTAACAACTTTAGCAGAGGTTGACTTAATTGCCGCTGAAGATACCCGTCATACGGGTAAGTTATTGAGTCATTTCAATATCAAAGCGAAAACCTTTGCGCTGCATGATCATAACGAAAAACAAAAAGCACAGCAGGTTTTAGATTGGCTAAACGAAGGGCTTGATATTGCATTGGTGTCGGATGCGGGCACGCCACTTATTAGCGACCCCGGTTATGCGGTTGTCAACTTATGTCGTAACGAGGGGGCAGATGTCACACCTGTTCCTGGCGCGTGTGCAGCGATCACGGCATTGTGTTGTTCAGGATTGCCGACAGATAGATTCCAGTTTATTGGTTTTACACCGGCGAAAAGCCAAGCCCGTCAACAGTTCTTTGTTGATGCATTTGAAAGCGGCATCACCAGCATCATGTATGAAAGCACCCACCGCATCATGGCCAGTCTTGAAGATATGCAAACCGCGTTAGGTGCAGAGCAACATGTGGTGTTTGCGAAAGAGCTGACAAAAACATACGAAACTTTCTTTAGTGGCTCTGTAAGCGAACTTATTGAGTATTTGACTAATGAGCCAGAGAAGCAGCGTGGCGAGCTCGTGTTAATGTTGCCAGGGAAAGCCAAACAACAAGACGAAATACCAGCTGATGCACGTAAAATGCTGAGTTTACTTGAGCCTGAAATGCCACTGAAAAAAGCCTGTGGTGTGGTTGCTGAGTACTTTGGTCTGAAGAAAAATGCGCTTTACAAAGCTGTGATTGCCGATAAAGGCGATTAACCGCAAAAAAGCGTGTGATTTTACTGTATCTTGCGTATAATCGCCCGCCTGAGTCAGCCGGATAATCGCTGCCTGTGACGAAAATGATCAGGGGGAGGAAAGTCCGGGCTCCACAGGGCAGGGTGCCAGCTAACGGCTGGGGGGCGTGAGCCTACGACAAGTGCAGCAGAGAGGAGACCGCCAACTTCGGTTGGTAAGGGTGAAAGGGTGCGGTAAGAGCGCACCGGGCCACTGGTAACAGTTGGTTGCAAGGTAAACTCCACCCGGAGCAAGACCAAATAGGGTTCCTTATGGTGTGGCCCACATCGGAACCGGGTAGGTTGCTTGAGCCTAGTAGCAATGCTAGGCCTAGACGAATGATTATCACCTCGCAAGAGGGACAGAACCCGGCTTACAGGCTGACTCACACTCTTTATTTAAGTAAGCGTTTGCTTTTGCAAACGCTTACTTAACCCACTCATTATTCTTTTTTTACACTTTAGTGTTCTTAATCACTGCAAAAAAACGAGTTTCTCAACTACCTCATTGTTCTAATTAGTTAAATTATCTCTTTTAGGCATATTTAAGTTTTTCAGTATGTTGTAGTGCTATTGGGAAACGCTTCAACTTCCACAATGTATCCATATTTAAACCTTATTTGCATGTCATAACCCTTACCTTGAGCTGTATTTGCCAATTTAAAGAGGGGTGTTAATACTATGATGCGGAACAAACTGTACCTAGCATTGCTGACACTGGGGGCGAGTTTCCCCAGTATTGCTCAGTCAAGCTTGGCGCCATTAACGATACATGTTGATGAAAATACCAAAACGAACACGACCATTGGCCGTGTTAGTTTCCTTGGTGGTGTATCGGATAAAACGGTGCGCTTAGAGGTTGGCACGACTGATATAAAAAACTGGATAACAAACGGTGAAGCGTTTGAACCTATTTCATTTGCTTCAACCTTTACACAAGCACCAATCGTATTTGGTCAAATCCAGTCAAACAGTGACTATCAGGTAGAGTACGAAGTAAGTACTTATTCTTATTCTGGCGTAACAAGCAAGAACAATAACCGCTTGTTAATGCGTCATCGTCTAGACAATGTAACAGCCCTTGGTTTTGAAGCGGTATTAGAGTCAGAGTTAGATAAAAAAGGCACAAGCGTTATCCAAAGCTTCCTTGACACTGGCGAAGGTGAAACGCTAGGTTGGATTGCATTTGCTGAGCCTATTTCAGCTTTTTGGAACGACAAGCCTATTGATGTGTCAAGCACTGGCACTTCGGTAACACACAATACCCACGGTCACGCGTTTAGTGTGCCGATGACAGATACTCCGAATATTTTAACATCTTTATCGACGTACAACGGCACTTCGCAAAGTGGCGTGGCAGTTGATGAATTGTCTGCAAATAAAGTAAAAGTTCATATTGATAACCTTGATGATGCGTCACATGCTGCGGAAAACGTAAACGTATTTGCATTACAAGGGTCAGGTTTATTGTTTACTGAGACGATGGCTGTTGTTGGTGAAACAGGTGTTATCACGGTTGATGATACTGACATCGAAAATCCATTCTCAATTACTTTCTCAAAGGCGTATAACAACCCAGTTGTTTTTGTACAAGCAGTTGGTAAAGACAAACAGATCTTTGACGCTGCCGTACGCTTAAATTTCGTTGCACCTATGATACTAGAAGGTTATCTGCATGCAGATAATGAAAACCTTCTACCAAACCGTTTTGGTGAGTTTGAGCTGCATTATCAAATTTTTGAAGCCGGTCGTTGGGATATCCCCCTTGAGCATTACACCTATTCAATCGTGTCTGGTAACGATGCAGGGGTATTCTCAGTTGATCCGGTGAAAGGTGAAATTAAAGTTGCTGACCAAACGCAATTAGATTATGAACTTGGTAACAACCAGTATTCATTAACAGTTCGCGTTACAGATGGTGCGGGAAATCAGTACGATACCTTAGTGACAATTAATGTGAACGACATCAATGATTCATTAAATAATAACGCGCAATCCATTGATGGTCTGGCAGCGGATGACTGGGCTGGTTGGTCAGTAGCCCCGGCTGGTGACGTAAACGGTGACGGTTTCGACGATATCATTGTGGGCTCTCCTCAAGCAGATGTTTATAGAAATGATGGCACCTTCATGTACGAAAATAATGGTGCTGCTTACGTTCTTTTCAGTGATGCAACAGGTACATTCCCATCATTAACAGAAGTGATCGGTGGGACACGTGGTTTTGGTATCATGGGTGCTGCATCTGGCGACAACGCAGGTTTTGCTGTTGCTGGAGGCGTTGATATTAACGGCGACGGATTATCAGACGTTGTAGTCGGTGCACCTTATGCTGATATAAACGGCAAGAATTCAGGTTCCACTTACGTCATCTTTGGTAAAACTGGTACTAACTATGTGCCATTGTCTGATATGAATGCTGGCGGGAGTGATTATGGTTTTGCGATTCACGGTGCATACACAGAAGATTACGCAGGTGGTACGTTAGTCGTTGGTGACGTTAACGGTGACGGTCTGGGTGATATCGTAATTGGTGAAACGGTTACTCGTTTCTTAGCGGGCACAGGCTCTTTTGCATTAAGAAATTTACTTGAAGATGGTACGGCTGATCCAAACCTAGCGTATGTTGTTTACGGTAAAAAAGACAACAATGTTGTTCAGTTAGCTAACGTTGCGACTGACTACAACGAGCAAGGTTTTGCGATTACTCGTCCAAGCAGAAAGTTATTTAGCGACTGGTATTATGGCGCACAAGTTTTACCAACGGGCGACTTTAATAGCGATGGCTTAACAGACTTTATTGTTAGCCACGGTTTATTTGTTGATACCTCTGGTACAAGTTATGTTGTTCATGGCCGTATCGGCGGTGAAGCGATTAAATACAACAATATTTACAAAGACGAACACGGTATTAAGATCACGCCTGAAGGCAGCGGCAATTATGGTTTCGATTTTGGTGATGCAACTCTTGATGCACTTCCTTCATTTACTACTTCTCATGTAGGTGACGTAAACGCCGATGGTGTTGACGATATCGCGTTATTGTTGACAGACACAGGGTGTTGCTCTGGTATTGATCACCCTCGAGCATACATCTTATTTGGTGGTGTTGACGTTGCTGATGAAATCAACCTAGCGGATATTGCCAATGGCAATGGTGGTTTTGTGATTCACAATGATGCGTCAAATATCGACCACAGTGACTTACAAGTTATTTTAGGTTCAATCGGTGGTGCAGGTGACTTAAATGGTGACGGCTTTGATGACATCATCATCGGTGACCCGTTTGCAGAGGACAACAAGGGTCGCGTATACGCTGTTTATGGCCGCGCTGGTACAGAGCCTGTTTATCTTAGTGAGATCATTGAAACCCAACAAGGCTTTTACTCAGAAGGTAATGGTGGCGAGCAACTTGGGCAATTCATTGCAAGTGCTGGCGACATTAATGGCGACGGTATCAAAGACATTCAATTTGGTACACCTTCTGCGAACAAAAACAATCTAAACAACACAGGTGCTGTGTACGTTTTAAATGGTGACGGCAAGTTAGTAACGCTTTGGGGGACTGACGGTAACGACACAATCACAGGTACTGCTTCTGCAGATAATATTGCCACTGGTACAGGTGACGACGTCATTCGAACTAACGGTGGTACTGATGCCGTTTACGCAGGTCCTGGTGAAGATATCATTTACATTTCAGATAACACCTTCACTCGTATTGATGCAGGCGGTAACACAGATACATTAGTATTTGACGGTTCAGGTATTAATCTAGACCTTGCAACTCAAGCTTCTCGTGTTCGTAACGTTGAAGTATTTGATATCCGTGGTTCAGGTGCTAACTCAATTACGCTTAATAAGAGCGTGAGCAGTAACTCAAACTTACGTATTTTAGGTGATAACGACGACTATGTTGGTGCCGCAAATAACCAATGGGTTGACTCCGAAACAACACAAGTTATCGATAATGTAACTTATAAAGTATTTACGTCTGGCTCAGCGACTATGTTAGTGCAAGATGGTTTAACAGTTACAGTTAATAATGCCCCAACGATAGAAGACCAAACGTTTACGGTTAGTGAAATTGCTGCCAGCGGTACAGGAATTGGCATACTTGCAGCCGATGCAAATGATGTTGGTGACTTCGTTACGTTCCAAATCTTGAGTGGTAATGAAGACGGTGATCTCGTATTAGATGCACAAACAGGTGTATTAAGCATTAGCCCAACCATCTCTCGTTTAGATTTTGAAAATACCGCGACTTACACATTACAAGTGATTGTGTATGACCAATACAATACGACTGACACTGCACAGGTTACTGTTGACGTATTAGATATGGATTCAATGGAAATTACGTTAGAAGGTGATGTAAGTGGTGAAGGTAGTTACTGGGGTGAAAACACGGTTTTAGATTTGCTTGGCATGAGTGCGTCTGAGTGGGCGTCAACAGAAACGAAGCATACTTGGACTGTGCCAGAAGAAAATCTGCCAGATGATCCTGCGATTATTCGAATTGAGTCACATGGTAAAATCCATTACGTGGGCGGCATGGACTTATTCGGCGGTTGGGTTGAAGCTGACATCCCTCTTTCTATGGACTTACGATTCCCGGATGAAATAGCTGCTGGTCAGCCAGTTAATTTAGCAACCAAGTTTACCGTTGGTGAAAATGCAAACTTCATTGCGTCGTCTCCTGGTGTACAAATCTCTGCTGAGTTAATTTTTGAAGATTATTTAATTAAATATGAATCAGCATTGTTTGAAAAACTAAATGGTCAAACCAAAATTGATTACGCGTCTTATGAGAAAGTCGTCGGTTCTGAATCGTTTGGTGTTTACGGCGAAAACTGTGCTAACGCCCTTAACCGTGCCGATTGCTACGAGTTGGAAGATGGTGTTGAAGTTTACGATTTAACTCGTGACCTTACCGATGAAGAAATTACGTCTTTAACAGAAAGCTACTTTTACGAGTTATCCGTTGCTGTCGCAACAGAAAACGCAAAAGCCAGAAGTGACGACATTAGCTTTGGTACGAGTGTGGTAAATGGTGTGGAAGTTATCGACGCTGTATACGCTCACATAGGTTTAACGGATGGCGTTGAAATTATCAGCACGGATGTTTCTGATCCGACAGCTACGATCATTTCATACATTCCTGCGAATGTATCTGATGAGAATATCGCTCTATTTATTAAAAACTTAACCCGTGATTCATTAGCAGAGTTATCTTCAAATGCGAGAAAAGCGATTGAAAAAGCGATTGACTTAGACGTAGACAATTTACGTTTCTTAGCAGGTCACGACTTAAAGGATTGGGTATCGGAAGAAATTTACTGGGGTTCTAACTGGACCAAGTGGCATGCTGCAGCAGGCATGGAGGCTATGGAAGGTACGTCTGAACAATGTATTGACGACTATTTTGCACCAGCTGGTGACGATTTATACCGTCGTTACAAATTCAGCACGCTTGATACTTTCTTAAGTGCAGCGCTTGATTTAAAACAAGACTTTGAGTTGAACATTGAATCTTCTGCGATTCTAGTTCTAGAAGATGGCACTGAGATTTATTTCGACCCAGAACAAGATATTACCTTTACACCAGAGTTAACTCATGACGTTAACAATGACGGCATGATTGACGCAACGTTAACCGTCAATGCTGCATCGAACTTTGTTAATAACAGTAAGATGAGTGCATTCTTTAGAATGCCATTTAAATTACTTGAGTTTGAGTACAACGTGCAAGAAGCGGTATGTACAGCTGACAATATCTACACCAAGGGTAACCAAGGTTTGATGTTTGAGAAGGGGTCTTATGGACCACTATACGACAGCGAGAAAGTGGTTACGGCTGGCGACACAGATTTTGGTGGACCTACCGAAATCACTATCGCGCAAAACTCGTTCACGACCCAATTATCTTTTGACTTATGTAGTAACAGTGCAGCATGTGGTGAACCGGTATTGTCATATGGCAATAATGCGCCAGTGGCATCTGATGTAACAGTAGCAGGTGAGTTTATAGGTAAATCTGCCTTAACAGCATCTTACACTTATACTGACAATGAAGGTGATATCGAAGAGGCAACAAATTACCAATGGTATCGCTCTGCGACAGGCAGCAACGGTGATGCGCAAGTTATTGTTGGTGGCTTATCTCAATCATATACCTTGTCGCTTGAAGACATTGATAACTATGTTGCGTTCTGTGTAACACCACATGATGGCACGTTATTCGGTGCCCCTGAATGCTCTGAGTGGACGTATGTTGAAAGCCCGTTCCATCAAGATATGTCTATTTTGGGTGGTTTTGGTCAATCAATTGTGTTGAACGGTACAGATCAGAGCATGATTCAAACTATGGATTCAGGCTTTAATCCAAACAGTTCATACACGATTGAAGCGTGGGTAAAAGTGAACTCGTTGAATCCAGAAGAAAACTCTAATTTATTCACTTTCTCAGAAGACGCAAACTCTTCAAAGGCTGCGGTGAGAATATTCTCTGATGGTCGTTTACGTGTGAAAGCAACAAACACCACGTTTAAGTCAACTGAGACAATCACTGTTGGTCAGTGGCAGCACTACGCTGTGAGTTATGACCAGCCGACACAGCAGTTGTCTGTTTACTTAGACGGTGAGCTAATCATCTCTAAAGTGGATGCTGCACAAGATAGCAATGTTTACTTTGTGTGGGGGTCTGGCAACGACGGCGTGAGCAAAAAGTTAGATGCCAATATTGATGAGATCCGCGTGTGGAACTATGCGAAATCGCAAGATTCTATTGCTGCACAGCGCAATTTAAGTGCGTCGTTAAATGAGTCAAGTTTGGTGTCTTATTATAGCTTCGACAATGAAGTAAACGGTGAAACTTCAGACTTAACAGGTGCAAGCACTATGGTACTTGTTAACACGCCAACGTTCGAAAAACACAATACTTATTTAACATTCGATGGTAATGGCGACTATGTAAATGTGCCCTATGAAGATCTGTCTTTAAACTTTGGTGATGAGAGTTTCACGATTAAAGCTAAAATCTATATCGAGCCAGGCACTAAGGGAGTACATCGCCTTATTGCAGCCAAAAAAGCGTCTAACAATGATGTTCATAAAGGTTGGCAATTCCTAGTAAATCAACATAATCGTTTGCAATTTAACTACCATACGACCAATGATGGTGCGCGATCAATAGTTTACACAGGTCATGGTAAAGACCTTAAAACTGGTCGCTGGTACGATGTTGCAGCGCTTATCGACTGGGAAAATAATGACTTCAAACTGTTTGTTGGCGGCGAAAAAGTTATGCGAATTAACTTAGGTCAGCAGAAAAACATGAACAATACATTACCGCTTCGTATTGGTGCATATAGCGATGGTGATACAACAACCAGTGCCTTCCAAGGACACATTGATGATGTCGCTGTTTGGACTCGTGCATTGACTGATACTGAAGTTGCTGATTGCACTGTCGAAATGGGAGCTGGGTGTGAACAAGCGTTATTTTTATACTATGACTTCGAACAAGACAGCGCGAAGAACTTAGCAAAAGATGAGTTTCACGGCACTATTAATGGCGCGGTTGAAGTAGATAACAGCCTTGATATTAAGTTTACAACGACTGAGTATGCTACTTTTGCTGGCAAGCTGCCAGGCGGTACTGGCGTCACATTCGGATTAGCAGATGCGCCTGCCTTCGGCGATGTCGTCATCAGCGAATACTCAGGTGAGTTTATTTATACACCAAATGGCAGTGCAAATGGTGCAAGCGATTCATTTAGTTATTACATTTATAGTAGTGATAATGGTCAAAGTCTGAAGCAGATTGTCACCATTGAGTTCGAATAAGCTTATTCGTCAATAAAAATAAAAGCCGCGATACTTGTGTGTCGCGGCTTTTTTATACTTGCTCACTAAAAGAATCGTTATTGAACTAACCTTTTCATTTCACTCTTATTGAAGCTGTGCTTGAACAGAGCTACAAATCTTATTACTTAAAGTTATTTGCATTCTCGATACGAGATTTAATGCTCGGGTGAGTAGATAAGTATTTACTCCATGCACCCTCTTCATCACTCTCTAGTTCAATGCCTGCTTGCTCAGCGATAATCTCTAATGCTTTGGCAAACTCTTTGGGGTCGATACCGTGCTGCTTCATATGCTGCAGGGCGTATTCGTCCGCCTCTTTTTCCATATCTTGCGAAAAACGCTGCTGCAAAATTGTTGAACCAGTACCAAGCAGTACTTCGGCAAAGCCTTCTAAATCGCCGAAGATCATTGCAAATGCAATAGCACCTGCTGCTGCCTGTGCTGCCATACGAATACTATGCTGTTTTTCAACATGACCGATTTCATGGAGTAAAACGGCTTGTAGTGCCAGAGGGTGCTCTTGCATGCTTTTTACAAGGTCATCGGTCACTACGATTTGACCATGCGGGAGCGCGAAGGCGTTTGCACCAAAGAAATCAGACTGATAGAAGCTCAACTTAAACTGCTCTGTAGATAGAGATAGTTTTTGTAAACTATCGTCCCATAGCTGAGTCACTGTTTGCTGTTCTTGCGCTGACAATGTGGTCGGTTCAAGCACGGCTTTTTCTATGGCATACATAGACTGCTCACCCATTTCTTGTACTACTGTATCGGGCACTAAGTCATAGGTTTGCACAGCAAACTCAGGCACAGCTTTAAATAGAATACCGTAGATTAAAATAGGGCTTAGTAAGATAGCAGCGAGCACTGCAAATAGATTTTGCTCTAGCTTTTCAATCAGCTTTAAACGTTTTCGCTCAGTTGGCCAGCGAAATTTAACGTCTTCTGGTAGAAAGCGGCTACCATCGCTGAATGTAATTTCTTGAGATTGACCTAAAATAGGTTCTCCTAAAATCGCACTCGTAAAGTCGTAGCTTTCTTGCTCGCCGCCCTCATGGTTCAACATCAACTTAGAGTCAAATACCGAAGCTGAGCAGGTAACAGCTTTGCTGCTACCTGCCGGATATAAAGTACCAAATATCTTCATATGCTTAAGTTAGAGAAATATCTACGTCAAATATGTTTGCCGCTTCTTCAGCATCAGCAAGTGAAGATTGTGACTCTCGGTATACTTCCATTACTTGTTCTGCATTTTCAGATAAAGTCACAGTGGTTGCTGCAGCAAGCATTTGTGCTTTGCGTACTTTTGTCCAAGGGAAGGCAAGACCAAGCGAGAAAATAATGGCTAGTGCATTTGTTGCAAGTAGTAATGAGTATTCAACGGTATCTAGCTTTGATTCAAATGTCGCCACATCTTCTAGTTGCGCATTCGCAAAAATATGGTTGCGGATCTTACTTTGGTAAATACCTGCAAGTAGGCTGATCGCTAAGAAGTTAAAACCTAGTGAGATAAATACCATGGCTACGCCAAGAGAACCAGGATCACCGAAACTGCCCATAACGCCAGCGATAATGGCGCTTATGACACCAAAACCAATCACGACAATTAAACATCTTAAGACTGCGCCGTAGTAGCGACCTGCTGAAAGCTCGACTTTTAAGGCTTTATTACCGTATTCAATATTATTGTGAATATAAGTGTCGATTTTTTTATTACCCAAGGCATCGCAATATAAAGCGTTATTGCACCGACAATTGGTAGTAATACAAAGTGGGTTAATGCATCTAGGTAGCTACCTTTAAAGCCAAAGCGCACATTGCGGTGACTCGTCATTCTTAAGTTGAAGCGTAAACTTTGATTGATTAACCAAGGAATCGCTGCTGCCCAAATTACAAAAAATACCAGTGCCATTGCTGGGCTGTAAGTACTTAAAGTGATGTATAACGCAAAAATAGCAAAGGCTATGATACGACCTTTAAGGATCTGCATAGGTGTTGCTAGATAATTGAAGCGATGGCCATCAATTGATGTGTGACCATAGAAGTATTGCTTTGTTCTTACCGTTGCCCACGCTGAGTAAATGCCAAGAGTGACAATACTGAGCAAGATGTTCACGATCCAAATACCAAAATAATCTTTCGCATTACCAGTGAATAGGACTTGATGTGTTTAGTGCTCAGGTTGAGCGGATAGCTTTATTTCTTCCATAATAATTATCCATGTTGTTGTAAGTCGGATATAAAATATCCCATTTGTACCTGAAATCCAAGAATATAACGAAGTAGCTTTAAGGTAATACCTTATAATCGAACGGTTTTTTATTATTGTGGTTCAACACACTTTTATAGACTTTCTATCTATAAGCTTCTAACCTTTTATTATTCTTGCGCTATAAGCACACATTATGACTCGTCTAATTATTTCTGCGTTTTTGCTATTCACTTGCGTTTTTGCATCAGCGCAAACCAACATTAAGGTTGTTGACCAACTTAATCAGCCACTTGCTGATGCTGTGGTTAGTTTTGTATTTAAAGGTGCGCCTCCAGCTATATCTGTAAGTCCAACTCCTTATATTATGGATCAAGTGAGTAAGGCGTTCTTACCTCATGTACTCGTTGTTCCAAAAGGAGCTCAGGTAAGTTTTCCTAATAGTGATGATATTCGCCATCATGTGTATTCTTTTTCTGAAGCTAAAACATTTGAGTTGAGGCTCTACCACGGCCAACCAAAAGCGCCGTTAGATTTTTCAAAATCGGGCATTGTGGTACTTGGCTGTAATATTCATGATTCGATGGTGGGCTACATTTATGTTTATGATGATAAGCCTGCAATAAAAAGCTCTGAGTTAGGCCTGGTTACTATGCCATATGCCAAAGAGCAACTTGAGGCTATCACCGTTTGGCATGCGAGAGCAAAAATTGGTGTTGATCGTCTGCGTACAATCAAACTCGATGACTTAAAGTTGGTTGATGGCAATATTGAGATCACACTTGAAGTGAACCCGCCAGAGAAACGAGATAGCTTCGAGAATCTATTTTCTGACTTAGCTCAAGGGGATAAGTTATGAAAATAGCGATAGCGAGCACGTTGTTACTTGCCTGTCTTTCGGTGAGTTTTGCATCGCAAGCGAGTGGTAAATTGCTCGGTACACCGGGTGTTTCTCAAGTAGAGGGATCTGCGGGGGGCGGGTTAGTCCCTTGGGCACAATTAGCTGGCTATGCCACAGAAGATGAGTGGGCAATATCGGGGTTTTGCACTAAAGCCGATGTGGATGATTTCTCTTTGAATGTGTGTGGCGCGCAAGCAAACTTTTTCGACAGACTTGAGTTAAGTTACGCTGAACAAGATTTCAAAGTTAACCCGCTAAATACCGAACTTTCACAGAGCATTACCGGCGCTAAAGTCAGACTCTATGGTGATTTGGTTTATAGTCAATGGCCGCAATTGACGTTTGGTGTGCAATATAAAAAGCTTGATACTCCAGCGGTTGCAAATGCGCTGGGCGCAGCTGATACATCAGGTTATGACTATTATCTTTCTGCCAGTAAGTTACATTTGGGTGCGGCATTTGGATATAACCTGTTATGGAATGCTACGGTACGCAGTACGTCTGCAAATGAAATGGGGCTACTCGGCTTTGGTTCGGCCAATCATGATCGCAGTGTACAGCTTGAGTTATCGTCGGCTGTTTTGCTAAACCAGCATTTAGCAGTGGGCGTTGAATATCGTCAGAAACCAGATAACCTTGGCTTGCAAGAAAGCGATTGGCGCGATGTGTTTGTGGCTTGGTTTCCCAACAAGCATGTCAGTGTGACGGCGGCATATATTGATTTAGGCGCGATTGCAGCATTACCAAAACAAACAGGTTGGTATTTATCAGTGACAGGATACTTTTAATAATGAGCAAAGTGTTTTTAATCATCAGTGCTGTGTTGCTGATTGGTCTGAGCGGATGTGCTTCACAGCCCAAATCTAACTTATATCAGCAACTTGGTGCTGAGCAGGGAATAGAGCGCATTGTTGATGCGTTTATTAAGCGTATTGCAAAAGATAAAACGATTTTACCGTACTTTGCTAAATCGAGCGTCAGTCACTTTCGCGCTGGCTTTATTACTCACATGTGTGACATCAGTGGTGGGCCTTGTGAATATACGGGAGACTCTATGGTTGATATTCACACTGGTATGAATATCAATGAAGCAGATTTTAACCGTGTCGTGGAGCTATTGGTATTAGCGATGGAAGATGCAGGAGTCAGTTATCGTGAGCAAAACCGAGTACTTGCCAAGCTGGCACCAATGAGAGGTGAGGTTATTAAGCGTTAATCTCTGCATCTTTTTTAATAAGCAATGAAGTGGCAAGTGAATGTATGAAAAATCAGGATCTTTGCCCTTTATTTAGATGCATGTCCTATACTTTTCTCATGGTTAGATTTTTAGAGAAAGGTGCATGTTAGGCTTACTACTCAATACACTTATGTTGTCTACAAGCTTACAACTCTCTACACCTAATATTCAGTGGTATACCGAAGATTACCCGCCTTTCAATTATCAAAGCCAAGGTCAGTTGCATGGCCTTGCTTTGAACGTACTTCGCTCAGCTTATCAAGACCTTGATTGGTATTTAGATGAATCGAAAATCGTGCTTGCGCCTTGGCCTCGAGTGTATAAAAGTGTGCAAGAACAAGCGAGTACTTGCGTGTTTTCTATGACATTTACAGAGAGGCGAAACAAATTATTCAATTTTGTTGGCTTGGTCATTCCCAACACAGTGGCAGTAATTGCCCATAAAGAAACGGACATTAGTATTTCGCAATTAAAGCAAGATAAGTCTTTAACCTATGGGGTTGTCAAAAACGACATTGGTCATCAAGCATTGCTTGCTTATGGTATCTCAGAATCTCAGTTTGTGTACTTAAAAACAGGGTTAGAGTTGGTGCAAATGATAGATCATAAGCGGGTTGATTTAATTGCCTATGGCGATGCTATCGCTCGGTTTCAGTTTAAGCGCGCTAATATCAACCCGAAAAACTACCGTTTACTCATGCCACTATTAAATTCAAAGCTAGGCTTTGCTTGTAATAAACATGTGCCTCAAGCCCTCTTGCAGCAATTGGATAACGCCATTAAAGCATCAGTTAAGAGCAGTCCTAGTTTATTGATTTATCATGACTCAAGTGAGTGAGTTTGTCGCTTTACGCACAGCAAAAGAGAACTCGGTGCCTTTACCTAATTCGCTATCAACCTTGATCTCTGATTTTAACAAACGAATAAGGCGGGAGGTTATCGCCAGCCCTAGACCCGCATGGGTCTTTTTACAGCCTTGACTGTTGCTTGCCTTGTAGCGGGCTTCAAAGATATAAGGCAGTTCTTTGGCATTGATACCCAGTCCGGTATCTCGCACAGCTAATGCATATTGTTTATTGT
Source organism: Pseudoalteromonas sp. NFXS53 (assembly GCF_056629255.1). Classification (NCBI taxonomy): domain Bacteria; kingdom Pseudomonadati; phylum Pseudomonadota; class Gammaproteobacteria; order Alteromonadales; family Pseudoalteromonadaceae; genus Pseudoalteromonas; species Pseudoalteromonas sp. NFXS53. Next base: position 58,039 of record NZ_JBWVBR010000015.1, read on the forward strand.
GTTCGCTGACTTCAATGGTGATGTTTCCTCCCGACGGCGTGTGTCGAATGGCGTTATCAATCAAGTTCGTTAGCACCCGCTCTAATTTAGCGATGTCAGAGTAAACTTGGGCATCAAAGGTTTTGGGCTGCACAGTTAAAGTAATGTTGGCTTGCTCAGTTTTTAGTGCGAACTTTGCCAAAATGTCATAAATCAATTCACCTAAATTAAACACTTCAAATTGTACATTGGCATGACCAGATTCAAGGTGTGCAAGCTCGAATATTTGGTCGATCAAGCTTTTCAATTGGGTGCAGTTCTTAAGCGCAACTTGAAGGTAATGCAGCTGTTGCTCAGGCTTAGCATGCTGCTTTTCAATTAACTCTAAGTACCCTTGCAATGAAGCAAGCGGAGTACGCAAATCATGAGAGAGGTGGGCCAATAATTGACGGCGTTGTGAGTCAAGTTCTGTGAGTTGTGCCATCTGCTGATTAATGGTCACCAGCATTTGATTAACACTGTTGCCAAGCTGGTGGACTTCGTTATCAGAGTTTGACCACTGTGGCATAGTCAACTCAGTTAAATCAAATTTCGCGTCTTCAGCTTTGTGAATAAAGTCGCCAAGTTGCTTGAGGGGCGAGGTGATATAGCGAAAGAGCAGCACAGCTACGAACATTAAAATGATCACTAAGATCAACAAACCAGCAGAATGTTGAAACAAGTGATCTGAACTGCTGATCTGAGTAAAAATAGAGTCATAGGCTGAAGAGCCGATAATCACATATAAATACCCCTGAAGCGTGTCGTTGTTATAAACCGGTGCAACAGAGAAGATTTTTTGTTGATCAAAACTGCGCGGATCATCGCCAAAAATCGGTAAGTTGTGTGGCTCTTCTATCAACTGTAACAAAGGGCGTAAATCGACACTTTGCTTTTTAACATCACCAGGTTTAGCGGAGTAGGTGACTAATTTGCCGCTAGGATCGACAAAGTAAAACTCAAAAGACGGGCCCAATACCATTAAGGTATGAAATAGGCTTTCAAGGGCCTTATAGTCGTAAACGCCTTGTTTTAGTAACGGGTTATCATTGGCGAGGTGCTCTGCAAGGCCTAAATGCAGTTTTTGCTCGGCTTGAGAGCGAGACACTTCAGACACACACTGTGTCCAAGTCACAAACGAAATGAGTATGATGAAAAGCACCGCTGAAATAGTCAGACTGAGGCGCTGATAAAGAGATTGGATCATAATGATGCCTGTAGCAGTGATTTGGCGTTTAGTTTGTAACCTACACCCCATACTGTTTCGATAATGTCTTGTTGGCATAAGTTACCTAACTTACTGCGTAGACGGTTTATATGTGAATTAACGGTATGTTCGTAACCTGAGTGGTCATAACCCCAAACTGATTCGAGTAATTGGGCACGTGAAAATACTTGATTGGGGTGTTTGGCAAAGAAGTGGATCAGATCAAATTCGGTTGCTGTGAGGTCAATAAGTTGATCATTGATAAAGACTTCATGGCCTCCGGTATCGATTTGCAGCGCGCCTAACATCAAGGCAGTTGGCGCTGTTGCGATTGTATCGGTTGGCTGTTGCTGCATTTTGAGCAATTTAATATGGCGGATCTGGGCTTTGATCCTTGCTTGGAATTCTCGATAGCTAAATGGTTTGCAAATATAGTCATCAGCACCAATCTCTAGGCCAATTACTCTGTCCATCTCACTGCTTTTAGAGGTCAGTAATACCACGCTGATATGAGGAAATAGAGATTTGATCTCTCGGCAAACACTGAGACCGTCCATGCCAGGCAACATAATATCGAGTAGCACGATGTCGAAATGGTTTTGCATTAATTTTGCCATGGCGCTTTCCCCATCGCTTACGTGCTCAACATCCAGTGCCAATTCTTTTAAATGCACTTGAACTAACCCTGCAATATCGAGATCGTCTTCAACGACCAATACTTTATGCTGCATATCTCAACCCTCTTAAAGTAAATCATGCCTTTAATAGGCTGTTATTTACTTTGTAATGCCCATTACACGCCGTGCAATGGGCATGTAGGGTCTATTTCATTCTTGTTATTGTGACCATCATCAGTGGGTTATCGAATTTATGCGTGCTATCTAATACTGAGGTAGAGAGCCCGTCATCATTACCGACAACGCCAGGATGCATCGCGACCTTATCCATGGCTTCTCGGGCACTATTGAAGCCTTCTCCGCCATCGGCAGGACCAGGAATAGTCCCTTGTGCTTCAGTATTTGCTTCGGTACCTGCATCATACGCATGGGTACGCATAGAAATACTGTCGCCTTCTGCTAGGTTTGATACGTCCATAGCATTAAGACCGGTAAAACCATCATTTGTATTCACCATCATGGAGATTACAGACAATTTATAGTCTTCAAGGCTTTCGGTAGTGAGCATTAACTCTTGGCTCGCGCCAGGTGCAAGTGGAGCATCTGCTGAGCTTGACATCATAACCACATCTAATCCGAGTAGCCCTGAATTATCCCCGCCTTCAGCCAAGGTTTCTAATTCAGTGCTGGCCGCCTCACCGATTTGCCAAAACTGTCCTTCTTTATGTAGTGCAATACCAATTGGCGAAAGTGGCTGTGCATTAGTGAGGTTCACCGCTGTTACTTTTAGCATAATTTCTTCTGCGGCTGGTGGTGTTGGCATGGGTGTTTCTAACATCACATCATTGTCGTCACTGCCACAACCTGCCAGTAATAGGCCTGCAAATACAGGCGCACATAATTTGAGTGCTTTCATATTTGGCCCCTTACTTTACTGTTACCGTCACTTTAGCTACTGGGTTTAACCAACGGTGTACTGTGTTATGCAAATCGCTTTTACCACCCGTTGCTTCGTCATCACCTAAATTCCCGCGGTGAATATGAACCATCATGTTGGTTTCTTCACTGGTGACACCACTGCCTTGCGTGCCAGGTGCCATACCCGGAGAGGCTGGAATACCCAATGAGCCTGGCGCGCCAGAGCCATCAACAACCAGTTCGTTGTTTGCTTCTGTGCCTGCATCATACGCATTTAGGTAGATATGATATGTGCCTGCTTCGGTTGGAATAGGCCATGTATCCAGACCCACAAAACCATCGTTGGTTGGTAACATCATTGCGACAATAGACAGGGTTGAATTAGTTTCAGAACTTTCAACCATTGCCATAGTTGATGCAGTGGGTGCTAATAACCCTTCAGCTGGGTTTGCTGCAGCGCTAGCATTGATGCCTGACAGCACATCTGCAAGACCTGAAATATCACCGCCTTCAGCCATTGCTTGTAATGGTTCAGACGCTTTACTGCCAATTTGGTAAAGGTGCGCGTCACTGCTATGTGCTGCGACAAGGAGCGGGGTGAAATAAATACCTTGTGTGAGGTTGGTAATTTTTACTTCTACATCAGCGGCCATTGCTGTACCGCCAGCCATTAATGTTAGTCCTGCGATGAGTGCACTTGTTGCTTTGTTCATGTCTTGCTCTTTATAGTTTTGTTAAACACAAATCTAGTGTGCAAGACAGTTATCGCGAAACTATGGCTAATTATTCACAAATTTATCACAAGAGTGTTTTAAATTTATCGCAGCGGAGATTTCTATTACTGAAGCTTAGAAAACAATGCCTTAAACTCAGTAATTAATTGCTCCTGAGGGTTATTTTTACGATAAACCAAGTAAATTGGGCGCTTAATTTGCAGTGGTGTTTCGATTTCAAATAACTCGCCGTTTTCAATTAATGCTTGCACCAGAGGGTAAGGCAAGTAGGCAAAACCACCTTTAGTTTGTAATACTTCAAGCGCAATCATTGCGGCAGAGGTTTTAAAGTTGGGGGTGACTTTATGGTGTAAAGCATGTTCTTTTTGAAAGGTGATGCCCCAATCAACTAACACATAATCTTCTACCTTGGCGTCGAATTGAGGGCGGCTCCCAACCAATGACAAATCAAAGTGACCTATTAACTCATTACAAAAATCGCTGTCTTTGATCGGATCGGTAAGTAAGCCCACATCTAATGAGCGGTCTTCTAATTTTCTTTGTATCGCCTCACGAACAGAGAGCTCTGCGCCAACAACTAGGTCGTCAAAGAGTGCCAGCATGTCTTGAATGCGTGAGCTAAAAAACGCGTCCCATACATTGGGCGTGGCTGCAACACTAAAGGTGTTTTTCTGCATGGCGGCAATAGATAAAGAGAGCTTAGACTGTGCCATTTGACTCACCATTAAGTGTGCATGAGATAACAGCGCTTCTCCGGCAGGGGTCAGTCTTAAATTATTTTTTTCTCGAATAAAAAGAGCCGTATTATAAAACTCCTCAAGCTGCTTTATTCTTGCACTAACAGCGGCTTGAGTGATATACAAGGTTTCTGCAGCGCGTCCAAAATGGCGATTTTCTGCAACGGCGATAAACGTTTTAAAGACTCTAATATCCATTTGTCATGGCTCTCTTCTGTTAATGGCCTCAATTTAAATAAATATTATCTTCACGACAAATATTTTTTGTTTTTCTTCTCATTGATTTTTACATACATTCCGCAAATAAGAGCTTTCTTTGCTCTTGGCAATAATTTGTTCATAAAAGCTGGGTATAGATTAATCAGTTGTATCTAACTTTATTTAACCGTTATATGGCAAACCACTTAGGGGAACATATGAATACGACGATTCGTAAAGGTAAAACACTGTTTTATGGCGACCATTCATTTTCACACGGGTTATCAAGAAGCGGTCATTTTACGTTGAAAGAAGCTGAGTTTTTAGAAAGCTACGGCCATACGTTAAGTGCACTGGCGAATGAGACTTTGCAACCTGAAAATGAAGAAGAGCAATTATTTGTAGCGCAGGTGAAAGACGAAGGTGAGAGCACCTTACATGCTGCCAAGCTTTGGAAAAAATACTTAAAAGCAATCGATAAAAGCAAAGTGGGTCACAGCTTCTCAAGAAGCAGCGGCCGAACTGTGCAAGACATGGGGAATGACTTCAGTTTAGCTGATTAATCATATCGACCCAATCTCTTTATCTGATTGCCAATTAGCCAGTTTCGACTGGCTAATTTTATTTCTGTTACTCATATACCAATCCTCAAAAATAGTGAGTTAAGCGGGTTGGTACTTAAAATCTTAAAGACATATAGCCATGAAAATTTGTTTTATTATGTACCCTTGGGATCGTGTTGAGCCTGAGACAGACACCACGCTTCGCTTAATTCATGAGTGTGTTAAACGCGGTCATACCGTTGCTATGTCAACGGTGAATAACCTGACTATTCGAGACAGTGTGGCGAGTGCATTCTGTGATGTATTTACTCGTAAAACAAAGTGTTCTGACAATGTCGTGAGTTTTTATAAAAATGCCGATTTAAAGCGCACTCAGCTACCACTAGCAGGTTTTGATGCCATTATCATGCGTGCGAATCCGCCGTTAGATACCTTAGCATTAAACTTCTTAGACTCAGTGCGTGGTGATACTTTCATCATGAATGACTTAGATGGTTTGCGTATTGCGAACAACAAAATCTACACGGCGTCTTTTCAAGATACTGAGAGCGAGTTTATTCCAGCTACACACGTATCAAAAAACCGCGAATACTTAGAGCGTATTTTTGATGAGTCTGACAGCGATCGCATGATCTTAAAGCCTCTAGATGGGTTTGGTGGTCGTGGTGTGATTGTCATTGAAAAGTCGGCACGTCAGAGCTTTAGGTCGTTACTCGATTTTTATATCGGCGGTGACGAAAATGGCAAAGGCGAAAATTACGTTATTTTGCAGGACTATGTTGAAGGCGCAGAAGAGGGCGATGTACGTATTATGATGCTCAACGGCGAGCCAATTGGTGCAATGAAGCGTGTGCCAGCAAATGGTGATCTGCGTTCAAACGTGCATGCGGGTGGCCGAGTTGTGAAACATAAATTGACAGAGCAAGAGAAAAAGCTGTGTAAGTACATTGGCCCTAAACTGGTTCGCGATGGCCTTTATTTTACTGGTATCGACGTCATTGGCGGTAAGTTGATTGAAGTGAATGTATTAAGCCCTGGTGGCATTGTACGTATTAATAAACTCAACCGAGTGAAGTTACAAGCACAGGTTATTGATTTTGTTGAAAGCGTCGTGCATGCCAAAGAGCTAGTACGCAACCGTAAAACTGAATTCAGACAGGTAATTGAAAATGCTAACGCTGTCTGAACAGGCGTGTATCGCGAAAATAAGCAAAGGTGAATGCTTTCATGCAGAGGTTGAAGGCGGTGCGTTCATTATTAAAATCGATGAATATACGCCGGTGATCTGTGCGGCCATTCATAACGGCCACCGTTTGCGTAAAGATCTCGAAAAAAGCTTTATGCTTAGTCAAGACGAGCGCTTTTTCGAAGAAGACCCTTATACCGATGAGCTTATTTCGTCATTTCCTATTCAATTAATAGGAAATGACTCACGTTTTGAATATGACTTAAACCGTGCAAAAACCTTGTCGACGTATTTTAAAACGGCATGGAATAAACAGGTGTGGCAAAAGCCGTTGAGTGCGAAACAACGTGGAATTAGTCAAACTAAGCATGAGTCTTTTTATAATGTGCTTGAAGCGATCATTGCTAAAGTAGAGTCACTGTTTAGTCGTGCAATTGTGTTTGATATTCACTCGTACAACTACAAGCGTATCGAAAAAGACACGCCGACGTTTAATATCGGCTCTGGGCAAATTGATGTCGAGCGTTGGGGCAGTGTGGTTAAGCACTTTGAGAAGCAATTGAATAAGATTGAATTGCCTAACTTATCAGTGCGTGCTGCAACAGACGAAGTGTTTCACGGTCGTGGTTATTTAATAAGTCATGTGAATGCACACTTTGATAACACCCTAGTGTTACCAACTGAAGTCAAAAAAGTCTTTATGGATGAAGCATCGGGTGATGTTTATCCTTTGGTGCTTGAAGAGCTAAAAGCAGGTTTTAAGAGTGCTATCTCTGAAACCGCTGCGTACTTTATTCGCCGTTTTGGCAGTAAAAAACGCATGCAAAAAGCCGATATGCTGTCTTCAAGTATCAGCCCTGAGGTGCTAGAAGTTGATAAAGCGCTATTCTCGTTATGTCGTCATATCGAAACACTGAACTTTATTAACCCAGTAAACCTGCAAGCGCAGCGTAAAAAGTTTTTGAAAAATAGCTATATTGCGCCGAGTTTTAACTATAAGCAGCTAGATCTAAACCCTTATAAGTTCAGAGAAAAGCTCTATAAATTACCGGTTGATAATATTCTCGATGCCGATATTCAGCAGTTGTATCGTCATATCATCGATAATTTGGCGAACAAAATTGATTTGTTGGCCACCATAGGTACCGATGAGTTTATGTATAACTCATTAAAATACTATGGCGAGCCGAGTGAAGAAGATATCGCGAACGCACGATTCTTACTGCACTTAAAGCCACAAATTGATGAAAATGAAAAAGTGCTGAATGCGGATGAGGCAATCGCTTGCTTTAAAGCGCAGGCGCAAGAGTGGGGCTTGAACTGTCGTATCGAAAAGTCGGCAAAAATAGTTGCCAAGGCCATGGTCAATAACGACAAAGCATTGTTATTGGTTAACCGAGACGCTAGTTTTACCGAAAAAGAAATTCATGCTTTTGCTTTTCATGAGTTAGGTATTCATATGGTGACGACGTTGAATGCTAAAAAGCAGCCGTTGAAGGTATTTGGATTAGGTTTGTCGGGTAATACTCATACTCAAGAAGGTTTAGCAATCTACAGTGAGTATTGTTCGGGGAGTTTAACACTATCGCGCCTGCAAACTTTGGCGCTGCGTGTTATCGCCGTGAACTATATGCTCAAGCATCGCGATTTTGTGAAAACCTTCCATACTTTAGTGAGTGAGTTTGAGTTAGACAGAGAATTTGCGTTTACTTTAACAACCCGTGTTTATCGGGGTGGTGGTTTTACTAAAGATTATCTCTATCTCAGTGGCTTTAGAGATATCGTTGAACTGGCAAAAACGCAGTCGCTCGATAACTTGCTGGTCGGCAAAACAGGGTTACTTGATTTTGCGATTACCAATGAAGTGGTAGAGCGTGGCTTGGTAAATAAGCCGACGCCTTTATTTGATTTGAGCTATCGACCATCTGGCGATGATGTACTGGATTTTATCGTACAGTCTATTCGTTAATAGGTAAGCCTCGAAGTACAGAACGACCAAGCGCCCACCATAAGTGGGCGTTATTATTCGAGATTTGAATTCATTGAGGGCTTTGTATTTGTGCTAAGCAGGGCTGTTTTCAACGCGTTTAAGTTAATTGGCTTGGCAATATATTCATTCATTCCCGCATCTAAGCACTTTTCTTTGTCGCCTTTCATGGCATTGGCTGTCATGGCAATGATATAGGTAGATTTATGATGTGAACCCGCTTCACCCTGTCTGATGAGACGTGTGGCTTGAAAGCCATCCATTTCTGGCATTTGTATGTCCATCAAGATGACATCATAAGGCGTTACTTGTGATTTTAGTTGCGTTAAAGCTTGTTGCCCATTTTCAGCACAATCACACTCCAGCCCTAAGCTTTTCAGCACACCTTTAGCCACAATTTGGTTCACAGGGTTATCCTCAACAAGCAGAATATTTAACGCTGGGAGTTGGCTTTGGTCAGCCATCTCAGGGGTATCATCAGCCTGCCGCAATTCATTAATATAATGATGTGTGACAAGCGGTTTGGCGTTTTCTAACGAGTCTCCCTTATCAGAGATAATCTTGAGTGCACCTAATAAATCTTGTGTCGTTGCAGGCTTTGGAAAGTACCCTTTGAAACCCAAATCGGCAAAATATTTTGCGTCACCTCGGGTTTGCATAGAGGTCATCATGATAAGCTGCATCTGCTCGCACTCAGGAATACTTTGCAAGTGTTGTGCAAGTTGAGCACCATCCATATTTGGCATTTGCATATCTAAAATAGCAATATCAAACATAGAGCCAGTTTGTCTCTTACAAATAGTTAAGGCTTGCTCACCATTATGGCAGGTCGTGACTTTTGCACCCCATTGCGATAATTGCTTGTCTATTATTTCTCTATTGGTTTCGTTGTCGTCGACGACCAAAATATTCAGTGAGGAAATGTCTACATTGGGCACCTTAGTGTGACTTTTTTTACAGCTTGAGACTTGGAGTGAACAGGTAAACTCACTGCCTTCTCCTAGCGTACTTTGTAAAGAGATTGAGCCATTCATGCGATTACATAGCTTTTTAACAATGGCTAAGCCAAGGCCTGTTCCCCCATAGTTTCTAGTTGTAGAGGAGTCAGCTTGACTGAAGGTTTCAAAGACGTGAGTTTGCTTGTCTTGCGCGATACCTATGCCGGTATCTTTAACTTTGAGAATAAGTGTTAGGTTGTCTAAGTCCGTGCCTTGTAAATGTGCAGAAATTAAAATCTCGCCATTATGAGTAAATTTAATCGCATTACCGATTAGATTTGTCAGAATTTGCCTAATTCTTCCAGGGTCGCTAATAATCAGTTGATTTGGTAATTCGGTTGTGTCGAGGATCAGCTCTAGCCCCTTGGCTTCGACCGTCATGGCGAATGACTCACATAGTTCGCCAAGCATAGTGGTAAGATTAAAAGGAATATTTTCTAGTTCGAGTTTATCAGCATCAATCTTAGAGAAATCGAGAATGTCGTTAATCAAAGTCAGTAGTGAGTTTGCACTACTTTTTGCAATTGAAACGCGGTGCTGCTGTTCATCTGAAAGCTCGCTGCTGCCAAGTAAATCAAGCATACCAATCACCCCATTCATCGGCGTTCTGATCTCATGGCTCATACTGGCCAAGAATTCATTTTTGGCCACTACAGCAGTTTCTGCAACGGTTTTCGCTTGTTGCAATGCCTGTTCATACTCTACGCGTTCTGTTACATCATAGTTCACACCAACGACATTTGTAACTAGACCGTGTTCATTGACTTTGTTAATAGCAGACGCTTTTATGTGCCGAATTTGGCCATTGGGTAAGATGATTCTAAATTGTGTATCAAATTTATCGTCATACTTAATCGCGTCACTTAATAATGCTTCTGTTTCTACTTTATCGTCAGGGTGGAGAGACTGCTCCCATGCGTTATAGGCGGCCGAAAAATCAGACTCAGGAATACCATATAATTTGAACATCCAGTTATCCCAACTTAATGTATCATCGACTAGGTTATAATCGAAAATACCAATACCAGCAGAGTCGGCTGCCAGTGCCATACGTTCATTTTTATCTTGTATTTCTTGCTCGGCTTTCTTAGAGGCACAGATGTCTAAATGGGTACCTATCATACGCTTTGGAGAGCCATCAATATTCCACTCAACGACACGACCGGTGTCTAATATCCAGATCCAGTGACCAAGCTTGTGTTTCATGCGAATTTCACACAGATATATCTCGTTCTCTCGGTTCCAATGTTCTCGCAGTGCATGTTCTGAGTATTTAAAATCCTCAGGGTGTACTAGGTTGACCCAAGTTAACGTGTCAGTAGGCTCCAATTCGCTGAGCTTGTATCCCAGAATATTTGCCCAGCGTTCGTTATAGGTGGTTTTACCTGAATCAATTTCCCAATCCCAAATGCCGACACCGGTTGAATCTAAAACAAACTCGAGTCTTTGATTACTGAACTTCAGTTTGTTTTGCGCCTCGACCCGCTCGGTAATATCTTGGAATGAGCCAAACATACGAATACACTGTCCGTCTCTAAATTCCGTTTGCCCTTTGGCCTCAACCCAGACTTCATTGCCTTTGGCTGTGATAATTTGCAGCTCTTCTTGATAGGGCTCGCCGGTTTGCATTGATTGTGCAACCAGCTCTGAAATACGCTCTTGACTGAACCCCGGCTTATAAAAATTGATGGCGGTGCTAAGCTGTGGCTCAAAATCAGTCTCTACTTCGTGTATTTGTTTGGTCATGTCTGACCAATATACTTTTTCTGTGACAAGATCAACTTCCCAAGCGCCTATATTGGCCTGCTCACTCATTTGCGTCATGAGTTGTTGCTGTGAAAGCAATTTGTTTTCTTGCTCTGCTCGCATGAACTCATGGCTGATCCAGTGAGCGAGTAATTGTACGATTTCGAGGTCTGACTGTGTAAAAGCATGTGGGGTGACTTCAGGACTCGAAAAGTTCAGTGTGCCAATGCGCTTGCCTGATACAACGAGTGGACAGCCTATATAGCTTTCTAAAGAAAAGTTTTCATAACATGGGTGCGTAGCAATATCACTTTGTCCAACATGATGATAGGCAATGGCATGATTTGCTTTAAGCGTATGGAGACAATAAGAGTGTTGGTATTCGAAGACGGTGCCTGGAGTTATAGCCCCATTAGGGGTTGAGGCATATTTGACTAAATACGTGTTCTTCGCTTCGTCTATATTACTGACAATCGCTAAAGGTAAATTAAACACTTCTCTACCTAGCAACAGTAAGCGTGCTATTTTTTCGTCTAAAGACTGTGCCGGATCACTGGTGATCTTATGAATTTGTGTGAGCGTCTCTAAAGTTCGTTTTTTTTCAGTGATATCGTGTTGAATGATAATAGAGCTATCAACTTCATTTTCAATGTGTTTGATAGGCACGATGCTGGTATCAAACCAATAAAGTCGACCATCTTTGGCTTTGTTGCAAACCTCTCCTTGCCAAACGTTCCGATTCTTAATGGCATTGTCTACCTCTTGATAAAAGGCTTTACTATGAACGCCGCTATGTAAGTTTTTTACACTTTGACCGAGTAGCTCTTTTTTGTTGAAGCCATATTGTTCGGTGAATTTGTTGTTATAAAAAAGCAGATTCGCTTGGCTATCAACACGCATTACAACCGCATGCTGATTGAGTGCAAATTGCACGTCTTTTACGCGATTTTTTTCTAGTAATAGTTTTTGATAGGTCTCAGATAACCAGCCTTGCATTGGTTTAAAAATCGCAAACACCAAGAATAAAATCACCAGTAGTGAAAGACCCCAAAGGGCTAGGTTTATTCTTTGTAATGTTAATTGTTGCGCAAGACTGGCTTGTTCAAATAAGGTGACGGTGTGGTTTAAGTCACGTAGAAGCTGTTCATTATCAAACTGTTCGAATAGCAGCAGGTCATTTGTTGACTTTTTATTAGACGCCTCAATCGCTAGGTGAGTATAACGCTCTAAACGTGGCGACAGTTGCGTATCCTTGAAATGTTGAGCCACATTAGCTTGTGTTTCAGCACTTTTTGTTGTGAGTTTTTCTGTTAAAAATTGCTGGTTGTCTAAAAGTTTAGCTGCTATTCGCTGAATTTTTTGCGCTCTTTCAGGTGCCTCCAAACGGTGCGTAAATAAGGCTAAACGCTGCGACAACATACGTTGCTCGCCTGCAATATTGATAATCTTTGCGATATCTCGCTGTTTTATTTGCTGCTCGTTTAAAGTGACAAATGAGGTAGTGATGGCCAGTACGATAACTAAAAGAGCTAGTTTGTAGCGCCTTGAAAAAGTCGCAATAAATGACTCGGTACTGATCATATAAAGCACGCCCTTGTGGTTTTTATTTTCTTAGAATAACTTGCTTTGAGAGTAATCGATATTACATCAATAACTATGAGTATAAACTATCACAACAAATGTGCGGAGTTGCAGTAATTTATTTGTTTCGCTCATGAGCAATACTGGCTTTAAGGGGTTAATGGTTAAGCTTTATATTGCGCTATTAACCTTAAGACGCTTTGCTTGAATAGCTCACCTGCTTTACTTTGGGAAAGAGTATATTTCGTAATGGCATGGCCTAAATATAAACTATAAAGCTCATAGGCAATGACGTGACTTGGGATGTCAGGTGAGAAGTGCTTTTGCTCAATACAGCGCTCAATACGGTGCGTTAGGTAGCCCAATAGGCGCTCTTGTTGGTCGATAACAAAGCTGCGTACCTGCGAGTCTGGTCGGTTTTGAAATTCAACCACAGCCTTGATAAACGGGCAGCTCATTTTTGGATCGTTGAACATGTCATTGATCCAGGTGCTCCAGCAGTCTAGTAAGTTGATCAGGTGATCTAAAGGGTTTTCACAGCGAGCAGGGGTGATCACCCTGTCTATAAATAAAGTTTCACCATATTGTAAGATGGCAACCTGCATGTCTTCTTTATTTTTGAAATGAGAAATAACACCCGTTCGAGATAAACCACAGAGTTTTGCAACGCTGCCGATGGTGACATCAGCAAGACCGTATTGACTACTGTATCTAATACTTTGTTTGAGGATCTCGTTACGAGTGCGTTCGCCTTTACTTATCAAGTAGTGATCACCTGAGTTATGTGCTGTATGACTTTAGTATCTCCTAAAAGCCTTCGATGACCAAGCCCTTGAGTAGTAAACAGGGGAGATTTGTGTGTTTGCAAATAGTCGGTGACGCTTTGATAACTGGCGTATTTGTCTTGTTCATCATGAATGAAGTGGATGTGCTCAGAGAGTTTACTTGTATGCTGGCTGAGACACAGACTTTGCCACTGCCGATTAAACTCAGTGCCAATATTTTCTAGTACATGTGTGAGTAGCTTGGTAGAAATTCCCGCTTTATTGACCTTTTCGAACATGAGTTCAAAGAAGTGAATTGGCGTAGCAATTAAGATCAGTTTTTTATTGGCCAGTTTGTCTTCAGGTAAATTCAGTGTTGCAACCGCGCCCATTGAGTGCGCCACAATGGCGTGTATGTGATGTCCTTTTTGCTCAAAATACTCGACGGTGGCGTTTAAAGTCTCAATGAAATTCAATAAGTGAGTTTGTTTGCCTGCGGACTTACCATGGGCAATGTGATCGACGGCTGCGACTTTAAATCCTTGCGATAACAAATTGATGATCATGGCCTCAAACCCTGAGCTGTTATCTGCCCAGCCATGACTGACAATTACCAGATTTTGGCCTTCACCAAACAGACTTATATGTGCTTGGCCCAAAGAGGTATTCAGATTAATGACATCATCAGCTTCAAGTTCATTAAAGGCGTATTGACGTTTACCAAACGGATTGAGTAGCAGTTTTTTTCCAATAGTAAGGCTGAGCTTTGGCGCTATTTTTATTAGCCCGCCAGATAAAGCGCGCGTGACATTTTGAACGCCAAAACGATTTTGTTTGTCGTGAAAGTAGTTGAATTTCATGTTTAAAGCCAAAATAGTACAAGTGTTATATTTTAAAATAGTTCAACTGTACTATTTTGTAAAGTGGTTATTTTCTGTATGTGGGTGAGGCGTGTTCTATTAAGAGATGCGGAACGCTAAAGAAAATAGATATAAAAAAAGCTGCCAAAGGGCAGCTTTAAAAAGTCAGGATAAAAGAGCAAGTACTATTGCATCATGCTTGCTGTTTTTGGGTTGGCTAGTAGTTCGCTAAAGAGCGTCCAAACTTCATCTTGCGTGCCTGTTTTTGTTTGTTTCTCAATGTAGTCCTTAACGATATCTTGGCCAAGGTTGTAATTGATAACATAAGCACGGTTAGCTTTAATAAAACCTAGACGTTGTTGTGCCTTTTTCTCTGTGACTAGGGTGTATTTTACAAGTAATTCGATGGCTTTTTGATCGTCAATCTCACCATCTAAGTAACGTTTTGCGACCATGTTATCCGCATATGAAAGTTGTTGTTTTACAGCTTGTACTTGGTAGTACAACTCGACCTTGCTGGCATCGAGCCCAGCCAATGGAAATAAAACGTCTTTTTCAAATTGAATACGTTCAGCATGTGGGAAAACCACATCAACGCCGTAATTGGCACTACCTTCAGCAAGCAATGACATTGGCGAGAACAGCGGGTAAACCGAGTATTCAATCCAACCTTTACCATTCACTAAATGCTTTTCCATGAGGGAATTAAATACATGGTGCCCTGGATAGCCTTCGTGGCTGGCTAAGTCTATGGCGCGGGCAATATAAATAGGGAAGTCAGTATTCACTTGAATTAAGCTATAACTGTTTCCTTGGTACCAGTTGTAGCCGCTCCACACTTTATCTTGAACATATTCAATGGTGAAGCTCTCTTGCGCTTCAAGCTCTATGTATTGCTTGGTTCTTTTACGAGATTCAACCACTGCGGCTTTAAACACACTGTCTAGCTTGTCTTTAGGGATCACAAACTGCTCAATAAAGTCATTCATACGCTCACTCACTGAGCCTGTTCCTGGCAGCATTAAGTCTAATTCATTCAGTGCTTTGTCTAGCTCGGCTTCGGTAATGTTTGGAGAAACGGCGTCGTATAAACGTAAAGATTCTTCATCAAAGCTGACTTTTTCGTTATTGATAATTTGGATGAAGGTCAACATTGACTTAGTTTGTACTTGAAGAAACGCCTTACGCTGTGATTGCGCCTCTGAATTTTGCACTTGCTCTAATTGCGCTAGAAGCGTTGAGATATCTGTTTTTAAATCATTTAAAGGTTGTTTTTCACCCGTTCGCCATTCGCTAGGGCCATAATAAGCATCGATATAATAAGGGTGGTGTTCACCCACAGCCAAAGCTAATTTGACATATTGTTCTGCTAAATTATCTAGGGTCATGGGAGTGTCCTCTTCGGTGTTTAACATGTTTGACTGACAGCCCATAAGTGTGGCTAACAAACAAAGAATAACGAGTGTGATACGCATGATGGAGTTCTGCTTGGTTAAATGGAGTGCGGATCATAGCTGAAATAAATATTGTATACAATTTGAGTTTGGGGACTTTGATGTAAAACACCGCTTAGTCTGATAACTTATGCTATGTTTTTAACATGTTTGAAATTATGTATTTATGGTTATGCTGAAAGCTGAGGGTATACAAGACGCTCCCTTTACAATCAAAAGTGGGTATTTTTTAGGTATTACCATTAGCTGCTTTGTATTGGGTCTGTTTGGCACACTGTTCAATATAGAGCCCGGTTTTGCAAGTGCGATCTGGCCCGCAGCGGGCTGGTCTGTTGCCTGCCTGTTGGCGTTTGGTCGATTTTCACTCCTGCCATTATTCTTCGGAACACTATTAGCAAACTTATATAATTCAGGTTTTTTTGGTGTCCCCTATGATTTCTCAAATATCCTTTGGAATGCTTTACGTAGTGCCGCAGCCGTACTGCAGTGTATTTTTGCTTACTCTTTAATGAAGCGCTTTTGCCGTTTTCCGCTGAATTTTCAAAATGCAGAAACACTTATTAAAGCGCTCTTATTAGCCGGGCCTATCGCCAGTATTGTATCGTCTTCATTCGGTGCTTGGAGCTTATTGCAACAAGGCTTTATCCATTCTGACAGTCTGTTGTTTGTATGGTTTACCTGGTGGGTGGGCGACACCGTTGGTGTATTATTTTTCCTACCGCTATGTACTTTTTTATTTAAAAGCCATCGCTATACAGAAGTCAGCCACAAATCATGGATTTTAGCGTCAGCATGTCTGCTGTTCATCACCGTATGTTGGACCTTTAATTATTCGCGCAGTGTTTACTATGACAATTTATATGGGCGCTTTGTGAATATTACTGAGCAAAAGCTCGTCTCTATGCAGCTATTAAAAAACTCAGTAGAGAATGACCTCAAAGCACTTGGAGTATTAATGCAAACGGGTCATGCGATGAGCATTGATGAGTTTGAGCATTACAGCCACTTTTTAAGTGACGATTTTGAGTTATATCGCGCCTTAGGTTGGGTTGATTTTGTTCGAACTGAAAAGCTTGCTGCTTGGCAAAAGTCTCTAGCGCAGTCAGGCATCGCAGATGCCAAAATCAAACAAGCCCCTGGTAGCAATGAGATTGAAGATATTTTATTACCTATCAGCTTAATAGCCCCATATAAAGTCAATGCGCCAGCAATTGGTTTAGATGTCATGAGCCACCCTATTGCGGGGTCGGCTGCGGCAAAAGCGATTAAGCAAAAAACGCCCATTGCAACAGCGCCATTAGTGCTGGCACAACAAACGAACAAGGCGACAGGGAATGTAGTATATTTTCCTGTTTTTGATAAAAATGACCCTAATAAGTTATTGGGGTTGAGTGAAGTGGTACTGGAAATTGATGTTATCGTTGAGCGGATCTTATCAACCAGCCGTTATAAAAATAGCTTCAGTTACACTTTGAGTGATTTATCAAAGCAAGATACTTGGTATAGCTACACGCCAGAGATTAAGCACGACCTTCATGATTTACACTTTACCACAGAGTATCAAATAGATTGGTTTGGTCGCAGCTGGAAGCTGAGTTTTGAAAGTACCGAGACCTTTGAGAACAACAATAAAGACTGGTTAAGTTGGTTAACCCTCACCATAGGACTGATAGTTGCCGCATTGGGCATGTCATTTACTATGATTTTAGCAGGGTTTAATGAGCAGCTAAGAGTGCGTGTTGATAAGCAAACAGCGCAACTAGAAGAGTTGGTGGTTGAACTAAAGCAAGCTGACAAAGTGAAGAGTGAATTCTTGGCAAATATGAGCCATGAAATTCGTACCCCGATGAATGGGATCCTGGGTACTTTGCAACTATTACTTAAGACAGCATTAAGTGAGAAGCACCATGAACTGGTGGCTAGTGCGCTGGGTTCAAGTCGATCATTATTAGCGATATTAAATGACATTCTTGATTTTTCTAAGCTAGAAGCGGGTAAGGTCTCGATAGAGAGTGCACCATTGTCGATAAAAAGTTTAATTGATCAAGTGATCAGAAACCAATCTCGAGCAGCAAAAGCAAAAGAGCTGCAGTTAAGTATTGAGATAGCATCTGAAGTTTGGTTATTTAGACAAGGCGATAGCACACGTATTAAGCAGGTGCTTGAGAATATTATTTCAAACGCCATTAAGTTTACTTCAGATGGAGAGGTCAAAGTCACTGTTTCAGAGATGGATGATGATCAGGTTGTCATTACAGTGAAAGACACTGGAATAGGGCTTAGTGACGAGCAAATAGCACGTCTCTTTAATCGTTTTGAGCAAGCCGATGCGTCTACAACAAGAAAGTATGGCGGTACAGGACTCGGTTTATCTATTTCTAAACAGTTAGTTGGCTTAATGGGGGGAGAGATCTCTGTATCGAGCCAGCTTCACCACGGCAGCAGTTTTGAGGTTGTTTTACCGCTAACAAAAATACCTGCTGAGCAGGTTAATGAAGCAGCAGAAGTACATGCAGATCTCCCTGATCTGCAAGAGTATAAGATCTTAGTCGCGGAAGATAATCAGGTAAACCGCTTGGTCATAAATGCAATGCTGGCACCAACACAAGCGAGCATAGACTTTGCTGAAAATGGCTTGCAAGCAACTCAGATGGCGACAAACCAGCATTATGATTTAGTGCTGATGGACATTCAAATGCCTGAAATGGATGGTGTGCAGGCCTGCCAGATAATCAAAGAACAACTCCCTAAATTGCCTATCGTTGCTTTGACAGCCAATGTAATGGAGCAAGATGTTAAAACGTATCTGAGCTCAGGTTTCACCGCTCATCTAGGTAAGCCGATAGAGATAGACGGCTTGATGAGTTTGCTTAAGCGACTTTTAGACTCTTAATCATATTTTGTATTAAGTTCTTTGCTGATGTTGTTTTAAGCACCTTTCATAAAGTCTAAATAAGCTTTTTCGGGCATAGGTTTAGCGTAATAGTAGCCCTGACCATAATCGCAGCCTGCAGCTAACAATTGTAGGTGCTGCGCTTCGGTTTCAATACCTTCAGCAATCACCTTTAAGCCCAGTTGATGTGCCATCATGATCATGGCTTCGCATAGCGCAAGATCATCAGGGCTTTCAGCAATGCCATCCACAAAGCGCTTATCGATTTTAATAAAGTCGGTATCCATCTGCTTCAAATAAGCCAACGATGAATAACCGGTACCAAAGTCATCGAGTGCTAAAGCAAAACCTTGCTTTGATAATTGATTTAAACGCGACTGGGTACGCTGTTGGGCGTTCATCATTAAGCCTTCAGTGATCTCAATGACAAATTGCTCAGCATTTAAAGACAGCTCATCAAGGTGTGTTTTCCAATCAACTAAACGGCTATGTTTAGAAGAGAACTGTATCGGTGAGACGTTAATACTCAGTTGTACTTGCTGTGCTGCAGATATGAGTTTCTTTTGAGTACGACAAGCTGATGCAAAAATAAATTCGCCAATTTCTAATATAAGTTGTGTTTCTTCAGCAAGCGGAATAAACATCGCTGGACTTATAATGCCCTTATTTGGGTGCTGCCATCTGATCAGGGCTTCGGCTTTGACCGCCTTTCGTGATGACATCTCAACGATAGGCTGATAATACAGCTCAAATTGCTGCTTTTGTATCGCAATACGTAAATCTTTCAGTAGCTGCATGCGTTGTTCAGTGGCCTGACGCATCTGAGCGTCAAAAAAGGCAAAGCCGTTACGCCCTTGTTGCTTAGCCAAATACATAGCTTGATCTGCTGCTTTTAGTAGTAAGCCACTGCTATTACCATCTTTAGGTGCGGTTGCAATGCCGACACTGGCACTAATATGGCAAGCTTCATTATCAAGATAAATAGCTGGCTTTAACAGTGTAAGTACTTGCTCAGCTATTTGCATCAGATGCTCATGTTGGGTACTTTCAGAAATCACCAATACAAACTCATCGCCACCAATACGAGAAATTAAACTACATTTACCAGCCAGCTGGTTGAGACGATTAGCAACTTCCCTGAGTAGCTTGTCGCCATGATAATGACCTAAGCTGTCGTTAATATCTTTGAAGTGGTCGAGATCGAGCAGCAGGATGGCCAATGAAACCTCTTCACTGAGTTGCTGCTTCAAATGACGTTTCAGTTCTAAGCGGTTCGCTAGTTCAGTAAGTTGGTCGAAATGAGTACGGCGCCAAATCAACTCATCTTGACGCTTTTTCTCACTAATATCTGTGAAAATGGCGACTCTTCGGTAAGGGTTGCCTGAATCATCATAAACTGAGTTAATGGTAAGCCATTCGGTAAATAGCTCACCATTTTTGCGTTTATTAATGATTTCACCTTGCCACGCACCTTTAGATTGGATCTGCTGCCACATGTCATCATAAAACTGCTTAGTGTGCTTTCCTGAGCCCAATAATGCGGTATTTTTACCCAAGACTTCAGCTTTAGAGTAGCCGGTGACTTTTTCGAAAGAGGGGTTCACATCCAGAATAACACCGTTAGCGTCGGTGATGGTCATTCCCTCACTCGAGTTCTTATACACCATAGCTGCCAACTTCATTGCTTCTTCTTGTTGCTTACGTGCTGTAATATCGCGTAGCACGATAATGGCTTGCTGGTGGGTATCTAAGAGGTTGGTTCGTGCTTCAAAGGTATGCAGATTGCCATCGACCTGCGCAGTAAATTCAAATTGATTTGTGTCGCTTAATGAGTGATTTTGCAAGGTGTTAAGTAATTGATCACAGCTGTGCTGAGGCAGTAGATCGAGTATATGCTTGGGCGGGCTCGAAAAAGTGACATTTGACGCCAATACTTTACCTTCGTTATCAATACGCAAATAGGTATCGGGTAACGCCTGGATCAGGCTAGCTAATTCGGCATGTTTGTGTGCGAGCGCATTCTCAGCGGTGAGCCTTTGGGTCGCCATATTTTCAAAGTTACTCGCGATACTTTTAAATTCAGGAGATAAGGCACTTTGTTGAAGGCGTGTTTTGTTACCTTTAGCAAAAGCATCTAGTGCATTTTGGAGTGATTTTAAGGGTTGTAGAAGCACCTTATTAAGCTGTTTTCGTGCTTGCCAAAACATAAGTAACAGCGCGGCAATAAATAAAGTAAAGATCAGGCTAACTTTGCGATTTGCGGCGTCAATAGCATGCTCAAAGGGAATAGATAAATGTAGCGTAAGCTGGCTATTCGAATTGTTTTCGACGATATGTTGTCGTAAGTAAATTCTGCGCTCACCTATCGGGGCTTCAAATTGTAAAACTCCTTGAAAGTGCATATTGGGCCAATGCTCATTTGCAGGTTGACCGAGTTGAGCATAATCAAACGGATAATTGGCAACGATATTGTGATCAACATCGGTAATAATCGCTTGAGAGTTAGCTGG
The DNA here is from genome assembly GCF_056629255.1 of Pseudoalteromonas sp. NFXS53. Taxonomy (NCBI): domain Bacteria; kingdom Pseudomonadati; phylum Pseudomonadota; class Gammaproteobacteria; order Alteromonadales; family Pseudoalteromonadaceae; genus Pseudoalteromonas; species Pseudoalteromonas sp. NFXS53. Next base: position 79,010 of record NZ_JBWVBR010000015.1, read on the forward strand.
CAGAGTCAACTGATTTAGGCTTTGACTCCACTGCTCTAGTAATTTAGCCACAGCAAGTATATGAGTTAAGTTACCGTGATGATCAAAAACAGGCATCGCAAAATTGACGGTTAGGCGGTTAATTGAACGATCAACCTGAAACTGACCAATCGCGAACTGTTGCGTTTCTATAGCGCTTTGAAAATAACGTCTGTCTTTTATGTTTATGCTTTGATTGGTGTTTTTTACTGTACATAACACATCACCATTCAGGTTTATCAAACCAATATTGGCAATGTTAGGGGTGATCAAACTGGCATGAGTAAGTAGGCTGCTGCATTGACCATTATTGGCTTTTAGCAGTTCATCATGTTTCGCCAATTGGGAAAGTAATCTTCTGGTTGCATTGAGATCGGCGCGTTGCAGCTGTGAGATCTGTAATGCGAGCGCGCGTGCTTGTTGCTCATGCTCTTTTAAAATATCCGTACGTTCTTCAAGTAACTGAAAAAGGATCACGGCTAAGCCTGGCAGGCAAAGCAAAAAAAGTAAGCGATTAAAGCGACGTGGTATTGATAAATTTAAAATAATAACGCTCGGTGATTCACAACAGCAAGACTCTTAATTGTATAAAAAATCCAGTCTAGCGCCAAGTTTAGCGATGAATTTAACTGATTACTCCTTGTACAAGACGATGAAACACATTTTACACGTCACAGCCAGTCGAAAGGTCATGCTCGTATAATCCTCACAGTGCGAAAAATAGATGAATTTTTTGTTATAAAAAAGTTTTATTCCTGTCTTTTCGGGTTTTCTCAAGCATTTCATAGGCTTTCAGCAAAGCCGCATTTTATCTGGGTTTTTTGATATTTTCGGCTTAGTTTTCGGCTTGACAAAAATACTCGTCAAGTCATAGACTGTGCAGTTGTGGGAAAAAGTGGTTTTTTGTGGATCAAATTGGATCTGAAGGGTTAAAAATACGATAAGGTTGGTTGCTCCATGTTTTCAGGTGCAAGTGCGCTAAATTTGGATGATAAAGGTCGATTTGCGATACCAACTAAGTATCGTCAGCCGCTTTTGTCTGAAGAGCAGGGCTCGCTGATTTGCACTATTGCGATTAACGAACCATGCCTTTGGTTATACCCTCGCAGCGAGTGGGATGAAATTGCCGCTCGACTTGTAAAGCTCTCCAGTATGAATCCAAGAGCGCGTCGATTGCAGCGCATGCTGGTCGGGCACGCCACTGAGTACCAATTAGATAAGAATGGCCGCATTTTACTTTCTCCGGCATTACGTAACTACGCAGGTTTGGGGAAAAAGATCATGCTCATAGGGCTATTAAATAAATTTGAGATTTGGGATGAGTCGAAATGGCACCAGCAAATGCAGCTTGATACAGAAATTGAGCGTGCAGGTGACTTTGAGATGACCCCTGAATTTGAAAACTTTTCGCTTTAGCAAACAAAAAGGCTTACATAACGCATGACTGCGCAATTTACCCATGTATCAGTTTTGATGAATGAAACGTTAGACGCGTTAGATATCAAAGCCGATGGTACCTATATCGATGGCACATTTGGCCGAGGCGGCCATTCGGGTCAAATTCTAAGTCGTTTGGGCGAACAAGGTCGTTTACAGGCTATTGATCAAGATCCGCAGGCGATCGAAGCCTCTAAGAAATTTGCTGACGATACCCGTTTTAATATCGCACATACGCGTTTCTCAAACATTGAACAAGTCGCCACAGAAGCGGGTATTCTGGGCCAGGTTGACGGTATTTTATTAGATATCGGTGTATCGTCTCCTCAGCTTGATGATGCCGATCGTGGTTTCAGCTTTATGAAAGATGGTCCACTTGATATGCGTATGGATCCCACGTCTGGCCGTAGTGCCGCGCAGTGGTTAGCCGAAGCTGAGCTTGAAGACATCGCGTTTGTGATCAAAAAGTACGGTGAAGAAAAGTTTGGCCGTCGCATAGCACACAAAATAGTTGAAACGCGTGATGAAACACCGATTACTACTACGAAACAGCTGGCTGACCTAGTTGATGAAGCGGTACCTGTGAAAGATAAGCATAAGCACCCAGCGACACGTACTTTCCAAGCTATTCGTATTTACATCAACAGTGAGTTAGAAGAAATTCAAACGGCATTACAAGCGTCACTGTCGGTATTAAAGCCGGGAGGTCGTTTGGTGGTGATCTCATTCCACTCTTTGGAAGATCGTATTGTTAAGCAGTTCATCAAGAAACAAAGTAAAGGTGAGGCTGTCCCGCGTGGCTTGCCATTAACTGAAGCGCAGTTGAATAAGAACCTGACGCTGAAGGCGTTGGGTAAAGCCATAAAACCAACTGCTGAGGAAATAGCTGCTAACCCAAGATCACGTAGCTCAGTATTGCGAGTAGCGCAAAAACTATAATGAACAAACCACAAAGCCGACAGCCTAAGCTGTTTAACGAGATATTTGCAGGCCTTTTAGCGAATAAGCTAACGGGCTTTTTGCTTATTTGTATCTTTGCTTCGGCTTTGGGGGTTGTACAAGTCACTTATCTGTCTCGTCAGCAAGTGATCCAGCAGGATAAACTCCTACAAGAGCGTGATGAGTTGGACTTGCAGTGGCGTTATTTACTGGTTGAAGAAGAATTCTATTCGCAACATGCGCGCATCGAAGAAGTCGCAACCACGCAGCTAGAAATGAAGCGCCCAACCAGTAAAGATGAGCAAGTGGTGGTGTTGCCATGAAAAAAGCAAAAGCCAATAGCTCAAAAACACTCATAACTTGGCGCTTTGCATTGGTGTGCACTGTGTTAGTCATGGTGTTTTTAACCTTGATGGCCCGTGCTGCCTACTTGCAAGTGATTGAGCCCGATCATGCTCGTGAAGAAAGTGCAAAGCGTACGGTACGTGTTGAAACTCTAAAAGTGCAACGCGGTATGATTTTTGACAGAAATGGTAAAGAGCTTGCAGTCAGTGTGCCCGTTGTGAGTGTGTATGCCGATCCCCTTGCACTCGATAAAGCGCTTGGCAAAAGAGTCATTCGTGCCGCGAGAAAAAACAAAGAAGATCACAAAGCGCTGGCTGAAAACGAAGAAGAAATGACATACCGCAAGCAAGTACGGTATGACAATGATATTCGTTGGCGCGAGCTTGCAGACGTATTACAAATTGATCACGAAGAAGTGGATGAGCGTTTACGTGACAACCCAGCACGCCGATTTGTTTATTTAAAGCGTCAAGTCACGCCAGCAGTTGCAAGCTATATCAGTCAATTAAAATTGCCAGGTATTCACTTACTAGACGAATCAAAACGTTACTATCCGAGTGGCGAAGTCACCGCGCATGTGTTGGGCTTCACCAATATAGATGGCAAAGGCATCGAAGGCATCGAAAAGCTATTTGAAAATGCCCTTACAGGTGCTGAAGGTAAAAGAACCATTCGTAAAGACGCACGTGGTCGAGAGATCCAAGTGTTGTCAGAGGAACAACGTGTTGAACCAGAAGATATTCAACTCAGCATTGATTTACGTATTCAAGCGATTGCTTATAAAGCCTTAAAAAGTGCGGTACTGAGCTATCAAGCGACTTCAGGCTCTGCCATGGTGGTAGATGTAAAGACCGGTGAAGTACTTGCTATGGTTAATAGCCCAAGCTTCAACCCGAATGATATGCGCGATGCACACCCTTACAAACGTCGAAATCGTGCAATTACTGACTTATTTGAGCCTGGTTCAACCCTTAAACCGCTGGCTGTATTAGCAGGGCTTGATCATGATGTGATTGAAGCCGATGACACCATCAATACCTTTCCGGGTTGGATGCGCCTAGGTGGCAGCTTAGTTAAAGATACCCGCAATCATGGAGAGATGACACTCAGAGAAATTCTTAAAGTATCGTCGAATATGGGCGTGGCTAAAATCAGTCAAATGTTGCCTAAAGAGTATCTTGTTGGTTTATATCAAAAAGTAGGCTTTGGTGAAGATACAGGCACTATGATGGTGGGTGAAAGTAGCGGCCTTTTCTATCCAAATCGCCGTTGGTCGGATTTTGAAATTGCAACTTTATCATACGGCTATGCGGTCTCAGTGAGCACTGCACAAGTGGCGCGTTTATACGCCACATTTGGCGCAGGCGGAATTTCTCGCCCATTAACCATCCTAAAGCAAGATACGCCGCCAGAAGGTGAGCGTCTATTCAAAGAAGAAGACGTCAAAGCGGTTGTGGATATGATGGAGTCCGTATTTGAAAAAGGCGGTACTGCGGCAAACGTCAAAGTCGATGGCTACCGTGCAGCAGGTAAAACAGGTACTTCTGAGAAAGCAGTAGCCGGCGGGTATGGTGATGAATATGTCGGTTATTTTGCCGGTGTTGCCCCAGTTACGAACCCACGTTTAGCTGTGGTGGTGATGATCAATGAACCTGGCGGTGATGTTTACTACGGTGGTCAAACTGCTGGTCCTGCTTTTGCTGAAATCATGTCGAACGCATTACGTATTTTGAATGTGGCCCCAGATAAAGGCCGCGTTGCTTATTTGTCGGAGAAAAAAGATGCGCTTTAATTTATCTCACACATTTGCAGCGTTAAATATTGATTATTCAGGGGTTGAACTCCCTAAACAAACTGCAGAATTACAACTTGATAGCCGAGCAGTGAAAGCCAGTGATGTGTTTATTGCCATTAAAGGCCATGTAAGTAATGGCGAAAACTTTATTGCACCGGCATTTACCAATGGCGCTAGCTGTGCCTTGGTTGACGCAACAAGTTTTGCAGCGCTGGATCAAAGCCAAGGTTTGTTGATCCCGGTTGAGAATTTAGCTAAGCGGATTGCTGAAATTGCCAAAATTTATTATCAGAGTCCGACCGAACGTTTAAAAGTAATGGGTGTAACAGGCACCAATGGTAAGTCAACCACGACAGCCATGATAGCTGCGCTTGCAGATGCCATTAATGTGCCAGCTGCGGTTGTAGGTACTTTAGGTTATGGCAAAGTAGATGACTTAACGCCACTGCAAAATACCACGCCGTCGGCTGTGGATTTACAGCGTATTTTTGCAACCCTTGCAGAACGTAATCAACTTGCGGCCATCGAAGTCTCATCTCATGGTTTAGTTCAAGGCCGTGTAAAAGAAACACAATTCAGTACGGCAGTTTTTACCAACCTTTCTCGTGATCATTTAGATTATCACGGTGACATGCACAGTTATGCACAAGCAAAGCGCTTGCTATTTACTGATTGTATGCCAAAACATTGTGTTTTAAATCATGACGATGCTGTAGCACAAAGTTGGATAGCACAATCCAGTTTTAGCAATTTAGTGGTATATGGCAAAAAGCCAACGGCACACAATTTTTCTCAGTTTGTTTGGTTTGATGAGGTTGAATGTCATCAAACCGGTATTCGTGCAACGCTCTCAACTTCTTGGGGTGAAGCGACGATTAATGTACCGCTATTTGGTCAATTTAATCTTTATAACCTAGCGGCTGCGATGGCGGCACTCTTGGTCGAAGGTTATGACTTTAGTGCATTGTGCAATGCGGTTTCTTCACTAAAACCAGTCGCAGGTCGTATGCAGGCTTTTTCGGTTGAAGGTAAACCGACGTGTGTGGTTGATTATGCTCACACCCCAGATGCATTGGCATTAGCGTTACAAGCACTTCAGCAACACGTACCTGGGCAAGTGACTTGTGTATTTGGCTGTGGTGGCGATCGCGATAAAGGCAAGCGCCCAATGATGGCGCAAGCGGCTGAGCAAAACGCCGATAAGTTGGTGATCACCAGCGACAACCCACGCAGCGAAAATCCTGACGATATTATCGCAGACGTTAAGGCTGGGCTCAGTCAACCTGAGTATGCTTACTGCCAACCTGACCGAGCTAAGGCCATTGCGTATGCGGTTGAGCAAACATCTGCTTCAGGTGTGGTACTGGTAGCCGGTAAGGGACACGAAGATTATCAAATTATCGGTGATCAAACGATCACCTTCTGTGACAGAGCATGGGTAATGAAAATTTTAAAAGGGGATAAAGCATGATCACAATGGATTTTGCTTGGCTTACAGCCGTATTAAACACCCCAGTAAGTTGTGGCGAGAATTTATCTGTCAGCAATATCAACACCGATACCAGAACAATAAAAAATGATGAGGTGTTTTTAGCGCTGAAAGGACCAAATTTTGATGGTCATAAATTTGTCCAGCAGGCGTATGAAAAAGGCGCCATTGCAGCGATTGTTGATAAACCAGTGGAATGCGACATTCCACAGTTTGTGGTAGCCGATACACGCTTAGCTTTAGGACATATCGGTGCTGCCGTAATGGCACAAGTAGCGCCAAAAACCATTGCTATTACGGGCAGTGTGGGCAAAACCACAGTAAAAGAGATGTGCGCGGCGATTTTGTCGCAAAAAGGTAAAGTGCTGGCAACCAATGGCAATTTTAACAATGACATTGGTGTACCGCTGACGTTAATTCGTTTGTCAGAAGACGACGAGTATGCGGTGATTGAACTTGGTGCAAACCATATTGGTGAGATTGCTTACACCACGCAAATGACTAAGCCAGATGTTGCTGCCATTTGTAATGTTGCACCAGCGCATATAGAAGGCTTTGGTTCAATTGAAGGCGTGGCGCAGGCCAAAGGTGAGATTTTCTCTGGCTTAAAAGAAAATGGCTGTGCGGTATTTAACTGCGATATTAATCCCGAATTTCGCCAGATGTGGGATAGCAGCATGTTCGATAAGCGTATCAAACGTGTTGCCACCGATGAACAGCTCGACATTTGGGCTGAGCAAGTCACGCTAAACGACACTGCGCACGCCAGTTTCTTACTTTGTGATGGTGAACAAAAAGTACCTGTGACGCTGGCGTTACCGGGTGAGCACAATGTCACCAATGCATTAATTGCAGCGGGCCTCACAACTGAGCTAGGTGCCAGTTTAAATGAAGTGGCAGCGGCGCTTGAGAGCATGAGCGCAGTTAAAGGTCGTGTGAACCTTATAAAGGTCAACGAAAACTTAACCGTGATTGACGATACCTATAATGCCAATGTGCGCTCGGTCAAAGCTGCAATCGATTTATTAACTAAAATGCCGGGCTATAAGTTATTTGCCTTAGGTGATATGGGCGAGCTTGGTGAACATGCTCGTGAGTATCACCAAGAAGTCGGTGAATATGCCAAACAGCAAGGTATCGATGCGTTATTTACCTTAGGGGTGCTGAGTCGTTATAGCAGTGATGTGTTTGAAATTGCCGATAGGCACTTTTCAACGCGTTCGCATTTATTGGCCGCAATTAATCAAACTTTAGCGGCGCAAAATGGTCCATGTACTGTGATAGTAAAAGGCTCTCGCAGTGCGCGCATGGAATTACTAGTAGAAGAATTAATAACAACAAGTGGTGAACAAGCAGCCACAGATGGAGTATCAGCATGTTAGTGTGGTTGGCTGAATATTTAACCCAGTATTACAGTGGCTTTAACGTCTTTTCTTACCTAACGCTGCGTGCGATTTTAGGTATTTTAACGGCATTATTGTTATCGCTTTATTTCGGTCCTATTTTGATCCGCGCACTACAGCGTATGCAAATTGGTCAAACAGTGCGTGATGACGGTCCAGAGTCACATTTATCTAAGTCTGGTACGCCGACCATGGGTGGGGTGTTGATCTTAGGCGCCATTTTTACCAGCACATTAATGTGGGGCGATTTAAGTAATAAATACGTGTGGGTGACACTATTTGTTTTAGGCAGTTTAGGTGTTGTTGGTTTTGTCGATGACTATCGCAAAGTGATCCGCAAAGATTCAAAGGGTTTAATCGCTCGTTGGAAATATTTCTGGCAGTCGGTGATCGCCATGACAGTAGCGAGTTTCTTATATTTTACTTCACTAAATCCAAATGAAACTGTGTTGGTTGTGCCTTTCTTAAAAGAAGTGATGCCGCAACTTGGCATTTTCTATTTGGTCATGAGCTATTTTGTGATTGTCGGTACATCTAATGCGGTAAACCTGACCGATGGTCTTGATGGCTTAGCGATTGTTCCGACTATTTTAGTGGCTTCAGCCCTTGCGATTATTGCCTATTTAACAGGTAACGCGAATTTCTCAGAGTACTTACATTTACCGCATTTACCACTGGCTAGTGAGCTGGTCGTAGTGTGTACCGCCATTGTTGGTGCGGGGTTAGGCTTCTTATGGTTTAACACCTATCCAGCACAAGTATTTATGGGCGATGTGGGTTCATTGGCGCTAGGTGGTGCATTGGGCATTATCGCGATTTTAGTACGTCAAGAGCTTGTGCTGTTGATTATGGGTGGTGTGTTTGTGATGGAGGCCTTGTCAGTAATCTTACAAGTGGGGTCATACAAGCTACGTGGCCAGCGTATTTTTAGAATGGCGCCTATTCACCATCATTATGAATTAAAGGGTTGGCCGGAGCCGCGAGTGATCGTGCGCTTTTGGATCATTTCGATTGTATTAGTACTCGCTGGATTAGCAACGCTGAAGATCAGATAAATGCAGTATTTAAACGAGTTAAAAAATAAAAACATCACTGTGCTCGGACTGGGGATTACCGGTCTGGGCATTGTGCGTTTTTTACTGTCTCACGGTATTACGCCGCGTGTGGTCGACAGTCGTGCTGTACCGCCGGGTTCGCAATGGCTTGCTGATAATGCCCCTGATTGTGAGGCGGTGTTTGGCTCGTTGGCACAGGCGAGTTTACCGAGTGCTGATTTAATCATTATCAGCCCTGGTATTGCGTTATTTGAGCAGAGTGTTGCAGAGGCGATAGCACAAGGCGTTGAAGTTATCGGTGACATTGAGCTGTTTGCTCGCTTGAACACGAAGTCTGTCATCGCGGTAACCGGTTCAAATGGTAAATCGACGGTGGTGAGTCTTGCCACTGCAGTGCTTAAAGAAGCCGGTTATAAAGTTGGGCTGGGCGGTAATATTGGTACCGCAGCGCTCGACCTACTTGAGCAAGATTTTGATGTGTTTGTATTAGAGTTATCGAGCTTTCAGCTCGAAACCACGCAAAGTCTAGTTTGTACCAGTGCCATGATCTTAAATGTTACTGAAGATCACATGGACCGTTATCCAGATTTCGCCGCCTATTGCCAAGCAAAACAGCGAATTTATCAACACGCCAAGCATGTGGTATTCAACGCCATAGATAACAATACACTAGCCAATGCCAGTGTTGGTGTGAGTGTGGCATTAGCGCAAGCCGATTACTGCCTGCAGACACATGACGGTGATTTGTATTTCGCTGCACATCAGCAGCCTGTTTTACCTGTCTCTAGTTTGACTATGGTGGGGAAACATAATCAGTTTAATGCATTGGCTGTGATGGCTTTACTTGAGCCACTTAACATTGATAAAGCCGCATTTTCAGCAGCATTTAAAAACTTCACAGGCCTGGCACATCGTTGTCAGTTGGTGGCTGATGTTGCAGGGGTTAAGTACTTCAATGATTCTAAAGCGACCAATGTTGGTGCAACAGTCGCTGCACTAGAAAGTTTGAAAGATGATGTAAACAAAATCGTGCTTATTGCAGGTGGTGATGCCAAAGGGGCTGATTTATCACCTTTACGTGAGCCATTGCAAGCAGCTTGTCGAGCCGTGATTTGTTTTGGTCAAGACGGTGCAAAGTTTTTGCCATTACATGAACAAAGTCATCTCGTTACAGATTTACAACAAGCCATTTTAAAGGCGCAGTCACTGGCACAAAACGGCGATGCAGTGTTATTAGCACCGGCTTGTGCGAGCATTGATATGTTCCCGAATTATATGGTGCGCGGAGAAGCGTTTTGTAAAGCCGTAGCGGAGCTTGCGCCATGATGACCTTCGCTGAGCTAAGAATGCAACTCACCCCAAAACAGTCAAATGCACTTTTTGATGTGCCTTTGCTGTACGCCATGCTGTGTTTAATCGGTATCGGTTTTGTGATGGTGACCAGTGCTTCTATGCCAGTAGCTGAACGACTTTATAGCAACCCCTATGGTATCGCAATGCGCCATGGAGTGTTCTTAGCATTAGGTTTTATTTGTTTTTGGTTCAGTACCAGCGTGCCCATGGATTGGTGGAAGAAATGTAATCCGTATCTACTATTCTTCGGCTTATTTTTACTGTGTTTAGTATTAGTCATTGGCCGAGAGGTGAATGGTTCAAAACGTTGGATCCCCATCGGCCCGATTGGTTTTCAGGTTGCTGAGGCGGCCAAACTTTTTTTCTTTAGTTATATCGCCGGTTATTTGGTTCGTAAGCGTGAAGAAGTGCAAGAAAACTTAAAAGGCTTTGCTAAGCCCATCGCGGTATTTGCGGTTTATGCATTACTGATTTTAAAGCAACCGGATTTAGGCACCGTGGTGGTCATGTTTGTAACGACAGTGGGGTTGTTGTTTTTAGCCGGCGCAAAGTTATGGCAGTTTTTTATGCTGATCTTAACCGGGATCGGTTTGATAGTGGTGCTAATAGTCTTTGAACCCTACCGCTGGCGACGTGTTACCGGCTTTTTAGATCCTTGGGATGACCCCTTCGGTGCTGGTTATCAATTAGTCCAGTCACTAATGGCTTACAGCCAAGGTGGTTGGTTTGGCCAAGGCCTAGGTAATAGCGTGCAGAAATTGCAGTATTTACCGGAAGCGCACAATGACTTTATTTTTGCCGTTATCGCTGAGGAGCTAGGTTTTGTTGGAGTGACCAGTATTTTGTTTTTGCTTGGTGTTTTGGTATTTAGAGCCTTATTAATCGGCCAGAAAGCGTTAAAACACGGCAAAGAATATGAAGGCTACTTTGCTCTGGCCATTGGTATTTGGTTTGCGTTCCAAACCATGGTCAATATAGGTGCCAGCGCAGGTATCTTACCGACTAAGGGCTTAACTTTGCCGTTTATATCCTACGGTGGTTCGAGCTTCTTAATTATGGTGATTGCAGCGGGTGTGTTGCAGCGTATTGATTTTGAAACCAAGTTATCGAGCCGACAAGCAACGGCGAGGAGTGGGCGACGATGACAGTGAATAAACATTTAATGGTGGTCGCCGGTGGTACGGGCGGTCATATTTTCCCGGGCATTGCGGTTGCAGAGCATATGCAGCAACAAGGCTGGACAGTGTCTTGGGTAGGCACTGCCGACAGAATGGAAGCGCAATTAGTGCCAAAGCACGGTTTTGAAATTGATTTTGTCGAAGTTAAAGGGGTGCGCGGTAACGGAATTACTCGTTTACTCAAAGCGCCATTTATGGTGCTAAAAGCCATTTTAGCAGCGAAGAAAATTATTAAACAGCGCAAGCCTGCGGTGATTTTAGCCATGGGTGGATATGTCACGGGCCCTGTTGGTATTGCTGCAAAATTATCTGGTGTGCCTTTGGTTATTCACGAGCAAAATGCTGTGGCTGGATTTAGCAATAAGCTTTTGGCAAAAGTCGCTAATCAAGTATTGGCAGCCTTTCCGAATGCCTTTGAAAATAACGCTGAAGTGGTTGGAAATCCGGTTCGAGCGAGTGTCAGTGCGATTGCTAAAAAGCCACTGACTGAACAATTGAATGTGCTAGTTGTTGGCGGGTCATTGGGTGCGCAAGTATTAAACGAGCGTTTGCCTGAGGTATTTTCGACATTGGCAAAAGACTTTTCGTTGAGTGTACGCCATCAAAGTGGGCGAAATAACCAAGATAAACTCAAAACAGCTTATGTTGGTCGCGAATTTGATGCACAAGTTGATGAATTTATTCACGATATGGATGCCGCCTATGCATGGGCTGATTTAGTGATCTGCCGTGCTGGAGCTTTAACTGTCAGTGAAGTGGCAGCAGCAGGAAAAGCAGCTTTGTTTGTGCCATTACCGCATGCGGTTGACGATCACCAAACAGCAAATGCTCGCTATTTAGTCGATCAACAAGGCGGCTTACTGATGCCACAGCAAGATTTTACAACTGAGCGATTAGTTGAGTTATTAACACCGTATTTTGAACAGCCAAGCTTATTGTCTGAGATTGCTGATAAAGCAAAGCAGTTGGCGAAATTTGATGCCACCGAACGCGTCGCGAAGGTGTGTGGTGAGTTGGCAAAATAGATGAATTTAGAGAAAGAGACGCAAGTGAACGAAGCGAATAATCGAAGAGCAATGAGACGTATCAATACCATACATTTTATCGGTATTGGTGGTGCTGGTATGGGCGGTATTGCCGAGGTACTAGCCTATGAAGGTTATCGTATTACAGGCTCAGATATAGCACAAAACGCAATGACAGAGCGTTTGATTAAAGCGGGCGCTGAAGTCTTCATTGGTCATCATGAAAATAACATTAAAGATGCCAATGTGGTTGTGGTATCGACAGCGATTGATGTCAATAACCCGGAGATAAAAGCAGCGAAAGCGGCGCGTATTCCAATTGTACGTCGTGCTGAAATGTTGGCTGAGCTCATGCGTTATCGTCATGGTATCGCTATTGCGGGTACACACGGTAAAACCACCACAACCAGTTTGATCGCAAGCATTTTTGCTAAAGCAGAACTTGACCCTACGTTTGTCATCGGCGGCTTGCTCAATAGCGCGGGTACCAATGCCAAATTAGGCACCAGTGATTATCTAATCGCTGAAGCCGATGAAAGTGATGCTTCTTTCTTGCATCTACAGCCAATGGTATCGGTTGTCACTAATATCGAAGCGGATCATATGGATACCTACGAAGGTGACTTCGAGAAGATGAAGGATACCTATGTAGAGTTCATCCATAATTTACCTTTTTATGGCTTGGCTGTGGTGTGTATTGACTCAGACGTTGCTGCTGAGCTCATACCTCGCTTTGCACGCCCAACTATTACTTATGGTGAGCATGAAGCGGCAGACTATCGCTTAGTGGACTTCAAGCAAACGGTAAATAGCAGCGAGTTTAAAGTTGTGACTAAGTCAGGCGAAGAGATCGCGGTGCATTTAAATATGCCTGGTAAACACAACGCGCTGAATGCGACTGCAGCGATTGCCGTGGCGAAAGATCACAATATCAGCAACGCTGCGATCTTAGCCGCGCTTACTGAGTTTGAAGGCATTGGTCGTCGCTTCCAACATTACGGCACATTTGATAATGAACAAGGTAATGTAATGCTGGTTGATGATTATGGTCATCACCCATCAGAAGTTGATGTCACCATTGAGGCTGCAAAAGCAGGCTGGCCTGAGCGTCGATTAGTGATGATTTATCAGCCGCATCGATTTACACGTACTCGTGATTTATATGAAGACTTTGTCAAAGTACTCTCTAAAGTTGAACAACTTATTTTGTTAGATGTATACAGTGCTGGCGAAGCACCTATTGTAGGTGCTGATAGTAAGAGTTTATGCCGTAGCTTACGTCAAAGAGGTGTGGAGCCAATTCATGTTGCAGACAATGAAGAGTTGGGCAAAGTTCTTTCGAATGTTTTAAAAGACAGCGACCTTGTGATCACGCAAGGTGCGGGCAACATTGGTCAAATCGTGAAGAAGTTGGCAGCAACAGAGATGTCAATCACTGCGTTAAAAGGTGAATCATGAAACAGTTTGGTAAAGTAGCAGTATTACTAGGCGGAACGTCTGCTGAACGTGAAGTGTCATTAAACTCAGGCAATGCCGTCTTGAATGCACTGACTGCAGCTGGCGTTGATGCGTTTGCGTTTGACCCGGCAGAACGAGCGCTTTCTGAGCTAAAGACCTTAGGCGTTGATCGTGTATTTATCGCTTTGCATGGTCGTGGTGGCGAAGACGGTACTATTCAAGGCGCGCTTGAATTTATGGGGATTCCTTACACTGGCAGTGGTGTGTTAGGTAGTGCTTTGGCAATGGATAAAATTCGCTGTAAGCAGCTGTTCCAGTCGGCGCAGTTAAGCACTGCGGCATTTGCAGTTGTTGATGCAAAAACGGGCTTTGATGCAGCCAACATTATCAATGAGTTTGGCAAAGTCATGGTGAAGCCAAGCCATGAGGGCTCAAGTATAGGTATGGCTCAAGCTGAAACGGCAGAGCAATTAACCGATGCCTTAAATAATGCCTTTAAGTATGACGATCAGGTTTTAGTTGAGCAATGGATCACCGGCCGTGAGTTTACTGTTGCCATGTTAGGTAATGAAGCATTACCTGTTATTGAAATGGTAACTCCGCGCGGCTTTTATGACTACGAGGCCAAATACAAAGTAAATAGTACTGAATATCATTGCCCAGCGGCATTGAGCGACGCGCATACGCAGCAATTACAAATTATGGCAACGCACGCTTTTGCTTTAGTTGGTGCGCAAGGTTGGGGTCGCGTTGATGCAATGCAAGATGAAAATGGCCAATTTTACTTATTAGAAGTGAATACTGTGCCGGGCATGACAGAGAAATCTTTAGTGCCCATGGCGGCTAAAGCGGTTGGCGTAACTTTTGAGCAATTAGTTGTTCGCATTTTGGAGCAAACGCTTTAATATGCGTGCTCTTTTTGAGAAAGCTCAGGTAGTTAATTCACAGCTTAATTGGCAAAAGATATTGAGTGTGGGCTTTTTCGTATTGGTGGCAGGCTTATTGGTTCGCGGTGGCTACTGGGTATCTGATTGGCTGGTTGAAAACCAAGATGCACAAATAAAGAAAATAGTGGTGTTAGGCAAACCTAAATACACCACTGACAAAGAGGTCGTCGCTGCTATTAAGCAGGTTGATTTAAGTAGTTACTTTCAACTGAATGTGAAAGCAGTACAGCGCTCGGTGCAGGATTTACCTTGGGTCGCAACGGTATCGGTAAGAAAACAATGGCCTGACGAATTACAGGTTTACATTGTTGAGCACAAACCCGTGGCTATTTGGAATAGCGACTTGCTGTTAAATGCTAAAGGCCAAGTGTTTCAGGCAGACAACGAAGCCTTACAGGCTTATTTGCCCCAGCTATATGGGCCTGAAGGTAGTGAACTAGAGGCCTGGCAAGCATTCTTGCAGTTTAAAGATATGCTGGCAGTAAACGATTTTAATTTGGTGAGTTTAGCGCTGTCTGAGCGTTTTGCTTGGCAATTATGGCTTGAAGATGGCGTGCGACTTAACCTCGGGCGCGAAGAAAAAGCCAAACGAGTACAAAGATTTATAGACGTGTATCCGAGTATGCAAATCCCAGAGGGCGGCGTACTTGATACGGTAGATTTAAGGTATGACACCGGCCTTGCGGTGAGCTGGAAGTTTCCAGCACAAACAGAACAACAAAATAAGAGTGAAGCATGACTAAGTCAGTAGAAAGAAACTTAGTAATCGGCCTCGATGTTGGTACTTCAAAAGTGGTAGCAACAGTAGGTGAGATAACAGCAGACAATCAGCTCAGTATCGTTGGCGTGGGGTGTCAGGAATCTCATGGAATGGATAAAGGGGGAGTGAACGATCTCAACCTGGTTTCTGATTCCATTCGCCGCGCAGTCGACGAAGCCGAATTAATGGCTGATTGCCGAATAGGTTCAGTTTACCTTGGTATTTCAGGTAAGCATATTCAGTGTCAAAACGAGAGTGGTGTTGTTGCGATTAATAACGCAGAAGTGACTGAAGACGATATGGACAATGTGATGCATATTGCCCGTTCAGTGCCTATTTCTGCAGAACGCAAAATGCTTCATTCATTGGCGCAAGAATATAGCATCGATATGCAAGAGGGCATTAAAAACCCATTAGGCATGAGTGGTGTGCGTATGGAAGCGAAAGCTCACATCATCACCTGCTCAAATGATATGGCTAAAAACATTGAGAAGTGTGTTGAGCGTTGCGGTCTTCAGGTAGACCAATTAACGTTTGGCGCATTGGCATCAAGCTATGCGGTTTTAACCGATGATGAAAAAGAGTTAGGCGTCGCAGTACTTGATATCGGTGGCGGTACCATGGACTTAGCCATTTATGTCAATGGTGCATTGCGCCATACAGCAGTGATCCCTGTAGCTGGTAACCAAGTTACTGGTGACATCGCAAAAATTTTCAGGACGCCAATCTCACACGCTGAGTCACTAAAGGTGCAATATGCATGTGCTAGCAGTCAAATGGCCAGCAGTGAAGAAACCATTGAAGTGCCAAGTGTTGGTGGGCGTCCAGCGCGATTAATGTCGCGCCATACATTATCTGAAGTGGTTGAACCAAGATTCAGAGAATTATTTGAACTGGCGTTAGAAGAAGTTCGCCGTTCTGGTTTTGAAGATCAAATTGCTGCAGGTTTAGTCGTAACAGGCGGCACTGCAAAGATGGCTGGCGCATTAGAAGTGGCTGAAGATATCTGCCAAATGCCAGTTAGAATAGGTAAACCTGTAAATATCACAGGTTTAACAGATTATGTTGACGATCCTGCATATGCAACAGCCGTAGGTTTGTTACAATACGGTCGTTCTCTACATTCGGTTAATGCACAAAAGTCGAGAGTAGATGCGGACGTGAGTTGGTGGAGCCGCGTATCAAAGTGGTTCCAAGGTGAGTTTTAAACTCGAGTCGGAGAGTGAATGATGTTTGATATTATGGAACAACACAGCGAAGAAGCTGTGATCAAAGTAATTGGTGTTGGTGGCGGCGGCGGTAACGCTGTTGAGCACATGGTAAAACAAGAAATCGAAGGTGTGCGATTTATTGCTGCTAACACAGACGCGCAAGCGTTACGTAAATCATCTGCAGATGTAACTGTACAATTAGGTACGCAAATTACATCTGGTTTAGGTGCGGGTGCAAACCCTGAAGTAGGTCGTAAGTCTGCTGAAGAAGATATTGAAACGATCAAAGAAGCGTTAGATGGCGCAGATATGGTCTTTATCGCAGCCGGTATGGGCGGTGGTACAGGCACGGGTGCAGCACCTGTTGTTGCGCGCGTAGCAAAAGATTTAGGTATTTTGACTGTAGCAGTGGTAACACGCCCGTTTGACCTTGAAGGTAAAAAGCGTATGGCTGCGGCTGATCAAGGTATCGGTGAGTTGTCAGAAATTGTAGATTCACTTATTACAATTCCTAACAACAAATTACTTAAGGTTTTAGGTAAAGGCACTACACTGTTAGACGCATTCGCGAAAGCGAACGACGTACTATACGGTGCGGTACAAGGCATCGCTGAACTTATTACCCGTTCAGGTCTTATCAACGTGGACTTTGCGGACGTACGTACAGTTATGTCGGCAATGGGCACTGCAATGATGGGTACAGCGTCAGCGTCTGGTCCAGATCGTGCGCAAGAAGCTGCAGAAGCGGCTATCTCAAGTCCACTATTAGAAGACGTCGATTTAACCGGTGCAAAAGGTATTCTGGTTAATATCACAGCGGGTATGGATATCACCATCGAAGAGTTTGAAGTGGTTGGTAACCATGTTAAGGCCTTAGCGTCTGAAAACGCGACTGTGGTAGTCGGTGCGGTAATCGACCCAGAAATGAGTGATGAGCTGCGTGTAACTGTTGTTGCAACTGGTTTAGGTGGCGACCGTCGTCCTCAGTTTGGCATTATTGATAACGGTATGCAGCAGGTTTCGGGCAGTGATGCACAAACAGCTGCACCGGCGTCAAGCCAGCCAGGTATGTTTGTACCAAGCTTTACTCAAACGAGTACTGAGCAGCCGACAAGTGCACCGGAGCAAACACAGAGTCAAGGTACTCAAGCTCCTAAGACTCCGGCTCCTGAGAGCAAACCAGCGACGTCTGGTGAGACTGAAAAAGGCGATTACTTTGATATTCCTGCCTTTTTACGTAAACAGTCTGACTAACAAACTGGTTATATATTAAACGATTGGCAGCTGGTCGTATCTGTGATACAATCCGCGGTCCAAGTGACATGAATAGGCGAAGTTATGATTAGACAACGTACAATTGCTGAAGTTGTTAAAGCGACAGGTGTCGGTCTACATAAAGGTGAAAAGGTTACCATTACTCTCCGACCAGCGAGCGAGAATACCGGTGTTGTATTCCGTCGTGTCGACCTTGACCCTGTTGTTGACTTTGAAACTACACCAGAAGCTGTTGGCGATACACAGTTATGTACATGTTTGACTAACAAAGATGGTGTGCGTTTATCGACCACTGAACATCTAATTGCCGCTGTTGCTGCACTGGGTATTGATAACCTTGTTGTTGAATTAGATAGTGCTGAAGTACCGATTATGGACGGCAGTGCATTACCGTTCATTTATTTACTACAAAAAGGCGGTATCAAAGAACAGCAAGTTGCTAAACGTTTTATTCGTATTAAAGAAACAGTGCGTGTTGAAGACGGTGATAAGTGGGCTGAAATTACCCCTTACGATGGTTTCCACATTGATTTTGAGATTGACTTTGATCATCCAGCAATCAATGACAGTCGTCAGCGCATTGGTCTTGATATTACGGCACAGAGCTTTACTGAAGAAATCAGTCGCGCACGTACGTTTGGTTTTATGAAAGACATCGAGTATATGCATGCCAATAACCTAGCGTTAGGTGGCAGCATGGATAACGCGGTTGTTTTAGATGAGTACAAAGTACTTAACCCGAACGGTCTACGATACGATGATGAGTTTGTAAAACATAAGATCTTAGATTGTGTGGGTGACATGTTTATGGCTGGACATAACATTCTAGGTAAGATCACCTGTTACAAGTCAGGTCACGGTTTAAATAACAAACTGTTACGTCAAATTATGGCGACTGAATCAGCGTGGGAATGGGCAACATTTGAAGAGCCAATTCATATGCCTGCGCCAGGTATGGAGCTTGCGAAAGCTTAATACAGATTAATTATAAAAAATGACGCTTTTTAGCGTCATTTTTTTTGCTTGTTTTTTGCTGCGTGGGTGGCGAGCTTGAGTAGTTTGGCTTGTAAACTCGGCGGTGCATGCGCTGCAAGCTCTGTTAATTGTTCAGCAGTGCTTTCGCTCATGGTTCGACTACTTTTTTGTGGTTTGATACTAGGTTTGGGCTCACTTAATCTTAACTGTGCATCGGGATTAGAAGTGACTTTCACTTGTCCACACTCAGCAAAACCGTTTTGTCTAAGGTGAGACAAAATATCTAGTTTCAGATAGTTAAGTCGAGTTGCCAAGGTGGCAGAAACGGCTTCAATCACTAAAGTGCCATCTCGATAATTTGCCACGCGGCACTTTTTGCTCAAGATAGGACCCAGCGCTTTATCAAGCTCGGTTTGTAATACTTGCAGACTATCGGTCTTTGCACCGAACTGGGTGATCTTGTTTGACCATTTTCCCATCAATTCATCTATGGATTTTGGATCATAGCGATTTTTAGCCATACAGCAGATACCACTTCAAAATTAACTTAACCAAGTATACCAGCATAACGGCAGACGAGAAGTGATTCTTGTCAGTGAAAATGCTTGAAATTTACGCTTGTCGTCACCATATAAAGAGAATTACCAGTTGGACCATCTTGCGGAACAAATGAATTGATGAGGCTTTTTTGCTTGATTGCATTTCAAAGGTTTGCAGACAGCGTGAGTCTGGTATGATAGAGGCAATTTTATATTCGGCATTCAGTAGGGCTTGATTGCTTTTACTGCCAACAGGACGCAGGGTGGCCATTGATATCCAATACTAGAAGTGGATATGCGGTCAGCCATCACTAGAGTGAAATGGTTTAAACATGATAGCGAACATTTTTACCAAAATTTTTGGTAGTCGTAACGACCGAACGATTAAAAAACTAAGAAAGACGGTCGCATTAATTAATGCATTAGAAGAACAACTTAGCGCACTTTCTGATGAAGAATTAAAAGCAAAAACAGCAGATTTCAGAGCGCGTTATGAGCAAGGCACTAGCCTTGACGATTTATTACCAGAGGCATTTGCGACGGTACGTGAAGCTTCAAAACGTGTCTATGGCATGCGTCATTTCGATGTACAGATGATCGGTGGCATGGTGTTGCACCAAGGTCGCATTTCTGAAATGCGTACCGGTGAAGGTAAAACACTTACAGCGACTCTACCTGCCTACTTGAATGGTTTAACAGGTAAAGGTGTTCACGTTATTACTGTGAATGATTACCTAGCAAAACGTGATGCCGAAACAAACCGCCCGCTCTTTGAATTCCTAGGTCTAACTGTTGGCTGTAATGTACCTGGTATGATGCCAGATGCGAAGAAGCAAGCGTATGCTGCAGATATCACATATGGTACGAACAACGAATTTGGTTTCGACTACCTGCGCGACAACATGGCATTTAGCATTGAAGAGCGTGTACAACGTCCATTGCACTTTGCCGTTGTGGATGAGGTTGA
This sequence comes from Pseudoalteromonas sp. NFXS53, assembly GCF_056629255.1. Lineage (NCBI taxonomy): Bacteria > Pseudomonadati > Pseudomonadota > Gammaproteobacteria > Alteromonadales > Pseudoalteromonadaceae > Pseudoalteromonas > Pseudoalteromonas sp. NFXS53. The sequence goes on from NZ_JBWVBR010000015.1 coordinate 99,179, forward strand.
CTCAATCCTAATCGATGAAGCACGTACGCCGCTTATCATCTCTGGTCCTGCTGAAGATAGTTCTGAACTTTACGCTCGTATTAACACCATAGTGCCATCACTGACACTTCAAGAGAAAGAAGATGAAGAAGGCGTTGAAGGTGACGGTGATTACACCCTTGATGAAAAATCAAAGCAAGTACACCTGACAGAGCGTGGTCAGTTAAAAGTTGAAGAGCTTCTTACTGAAAATGGCCTGATTGAAGAAGGTGACTCACTGTACTCTGCAGGTAACATTTCGTTATTAAGCCATGTGTATGCAGCACTTCGTGCACACAAGCTATATCAAAAAGACGTAGACTACGTTGTAAAAGACAACGAAGTTATCATTGTTGACGAGCACACAGGTCGTACAATGGAAGGCCGTCGTTGGTCTGAAGGCTTACACCAAGCTGTTGAAGCGAAAGAAGGTGTGCGCATTCAAAACGAAAACCAGACACTTGCGTCTATTACTTTCCAAAACTACTTCCGTATCTACGAAAAACTATCTGGTATGACAGGTACTGCGGATACTGAAGCGTTCGAGTTCCAGTCAATTTATGGCCTAGACACTGTGGTTATTCCAACTAACCGCCCGATGATCCGTGATGATCGTGCTGATTTAGTTTATTTAACTCAGGATGAAAAGTTTGAAGCCATTCTTGCAGACATTAAAGACTGTCAAGAGCGCGGTCAGCCAGTACTTGTGGGTACGATTTCAATCGAAAGTTCAGAGTATTTATCTCAGTTCTTACGTAAAGAAAAAATTGAACACAACGTACTGAATGCAAAATTCCACGCCCAAGAAGCAGACATCGTTGCTGATGCAGGCTTACCGGGTAAAGTGACTATTGCAACTAACATGGCGGGTCGTGGTACCGATATCGTATTAGGTGGTAACTGGCAGAGCGAAGTGGCTAAGCTAGAAAACCCTTCTGAAGAACAAATCGCTGAAATTAAAGCGAAGTGGCAAGAAACTCACGATGCTGTTATTGCGGCAGGTGGTCTTCATATCATTGGTACAGAGCGTCACGAATCTCGTCGTATCGATAACCAGCTACGTGGTCGTTCTGGACGTCAAGGTGATGCAGGTTCAAGCCGTTTCTACCTATCAATGGACGACGCGCTAATGCGTATCTTCGCGGGTGAGCGCATGACAAACATGATGCGTAAGCTAGGTATGCAACGTGGTGAAGCAATTGAGCACCCTTGGGTTAACCGTGCAATTGAAAACGCACAACGTAAAGTTGAAGCACGTAACTTCGACATTCGTAAACAGTTACTTGAGTACGATGATGTTGCAAACGACCAGCGTCGTGTTGTTTACGAGCAGCGTAACGAGCTTCTTGAAGAAGGCGATATTTCAGAAACAATTACAGCTATCCGCAGCGATGTTGTGAATGGCATGATTGATCAGTACATCCCGCCGCAAAGCTTAGCGGAAATGTGGGATATTCCAGCGCTTGAAGAGCGTATTAAAGCTGACTTCTTAATTGAGTTGCCAATTTCTCAGTGGCTAGCTGATGATGACAAGCTTTACGAAGAGACATTACGTGAGCGTATCACTGAAGAGATCGACAGCGCATACAAACAAAAAGAATTGATGGTAGGCCCAGATGTACTTCGTCATTTCGAAAAAGCCGTGATGTTACAAAGTCTAGATCAACATTGGAAAGATCACTTAGCAGCAATGGATCATCTTCGCCAAGGTATCCACTTACGTGGCTATGCTCAGAAGAACCCTAAGCAAGAATATAAGCGTGAATCTTTTGAATTATTCTCTGCAATGCTTGAAAACCTTAAAACTGACGTAGTCGGTATTCTAGCGAAAGTACAAGTTCGTGCAGAAGAAGATGTTGAGAAAGTAGAAGAGCAACACCGTCGTGCAGAGCAAGCACCGCGTGAATATCAGCATGCTGAAGCAGAGCATGTTGGTGGTGATGTACCAGAAGGTGCAGTTGTGGCTTCACGCACAGAGCCAAAAGTTGGCCGTAATGAGCCTTGTCCTTGTGGTTCAGGTAAAAAGTTTAAGCAGTGTTGTGGCAAGTTAAAATAATCACACACGCGTAAATTATTAAAAAGCGACTTTATAGTCGCTTTTTTTATCGGAGAAGAAAATGACAAAGAAAGTAGTCGAAGTCGCGGTTGGCGTAATAAAGCGTGATGAGCACATATTTATTACTAAGCGTGATGAGTCGCAACATCAAGGTGGTCTTTGGGAATTCCCTGGCGGTAAAATTGAATCAGGTGAGTCAGTCACAGAAGCGCTGGCGAGAGAATTAAAAGAAGAAGTGAATATCGACGTGCATAGCTCACAAAGTTTGCTTGATATTGAACATGACTATGGTGATAAGTGTGTGAAGTTGTTTATTCATATCGTTGAAGACTTCTCTGGCGAGGCAATAGGACTTGAAGGGCAGGCATCACAGTGGGTGGCAATCAATGAGCTGAACAATTGGGCGTTTCCTGCAGCAAATGTTGCCATTATTGATGCGTTACAAAAAACAGTAACTAGCTAATAAAAGAGTGATGTCTTTAGCGCCTTGAATTGACAGTAACAAGAAAGCGCTTTTATGAAAAGTGATGAAATAATACTGCCTCAGATAGCTAAAAAGTCAGATAAAACCGTAATTTAATAAAATTTAATTTATCTAAACCCGCGAAATTGCGGGTTTTTTTATTTTATAAGCTGTTCATGGAAAATATTTGATAGCGCTGTCATTTTGCATTTACTATGATGAAATTATTGAACTGAAAATCGCACACGCAATAACATGGGCGTGCAGTTCTTACTTTGTCGTCCTAAGCTAACTGTAGTGGCGAGTCGACCGTATTTTACGTTTACCAAGGAGCTAAAATGATAAACAAGAAATTTGCTCTAGCGGGTATCATGGCTGCAATGCCATTATTTGCTCAAGCTGGTTTATCTCAACAACAAGTTGATAATTTCGCAAAAGGTACAGAACTAACTTTTGCAGTTGAAGACAATTTTCATAACGGTGCTGCCAGCTTTATCGGCTCTATGCGTTTAAAAAACAATTCATCGGTTGCTTTGCCAGAAGGCAAAAGTGATTGGCAAATCTATGTGCATTCAGTGCGTAAAATTTCAAAGGTAAATACCCAAGGTATTGCTATTGAACACATCAATGGTGACTTACACCGTTTTGTACCAACAAACGAGTTTAAAGGCCTAAAGGCTGGAGAAAGTTTAAATGTTGAGTTTGAAGCGGGGGCTTGGGTGGCCTCATATTCAGACTTTATGCCACGTGCTTTCTTAGTCAGTAATAAACAAAAACCAGCAATTTTTGCTAATACTGACACCGAAGACCTAACTACATTTATTGCGCCATTTGAACGTGATAATCAGCTTTATCGTTACAACGAACCAAAAGATCAGACAAAACTTGCTACTCCTGCGCTACGTTTTGAGCGTAATCAAAGCAATATTGAAGTAAGCAAAGAAGACGCGCTGAAACGTATTATTCCAAAGCCTCATTCGGTTGACTTCAACCGCGGGACTGCAGAGCTTGATAGCAGTTGGCAGATTCGTTTCGCAGGACGATTAAAGTCAGAAGTGGCCGTTTTCCAAGAAGATCTTGCTGACTATGGTTTAACACTCAAGGCTGAAGCCGATCATATTTCAGCAGGCAAAACGCCGACTATTTTCTTGAAAGTGAATGATGCACTAAAAGTTGATGGTAAAGTGGCTTCTGAAAGTTATCACCTAGAAATTGATGACGACAAAGTGGTTATCACTGGTAGCGACAACGCCGGTGTATTTTACGGTATTCAAAGCTTCTTAGCGCTAATCCCTGCAGATGCAAAAAATACAGTGTCAGTGCCTAACGTAGAGATAGAAGATACGCCGCGTTTTGCTTGGCGTGGTATGCATTATGATAATGGCCGTAACTATCATGGTAAAGATGCGCTGTTCAAAATGGTTGAACAGATGGGTCGTTATAAAATGAATAAGTTCCACTGGCACTTCTCTGAAGATGAGGGCTGGCGCTTAGAGATCCCTGGTTTACCTGAGCTAACAGACATTGGCGGTTATCGTTGTTTCGATTTAGAAGAGCGTAGCTGTTTATTAACTCAGTTAGGTACTGGTCCATTTAAGTCGGGCACAGGTAATGGTTATTTAAGCCGTGAGGACTTCGTTGAGTTACTGAAGTTTGCTAAAGCGCGCCATATTGACATCATTCCTGAGATTGAAGGTCCAGGTCACGCTCGTGCCTCAATTATCGCAATGGAAGCACGTTATGATCGTTTAATGGCAGAAGGTAAACCTGACGAAGCTAAAGCATATCTATTATCTGATCCGAAAGATACTTCTCAGTACTTAACGGTTCAAAACTACACAGACAATTCAATGAATGCGTGTATGGATTCGACTTACGCGTTTATTGAAAAAGTAACCTACGAACTACAAAACATGTATCGCGAAGCGGGTACGCGTTTAACAAATCTTCACTTTGGTGGTGACGAAGTTGGTGCAGGCTCTTGGGTTGGTTCACCGGCGTGTCAGGCAATGTTCGCTGATCCGAATAATGGCGTAGCAGGTCCAAATGATTTAAAACCTTACTTCACTCAGCGTGTCGCAACTATGTTTGCTAAACGTGGCATTGCACCAGGTGCGTGGGAAGATGGGTTAATGTACGACAAAATTAACCCGTTTAAGCGTGATGAATTCCCTAATGATGTATTTACTGCAAACGTGTGGGATAACATCTGGGAGTGGGGCGTTGCAGATAGAGCACACCGTTTAGCAAACAATGGCTATCAGGTTATTTTATCTCATGGTACACATTTGTACTTTGACCACCCTTATGAAGCGCACCCTGAAGAACGCGGCTACTACTGGGCGACGCGTTATACAGACACCAAGAAAACATTTAGCTATATGCCAGATGATGTCTATGCCAATGCCGATTACACCCGCAGCCGTGAGCCAATTGTTAATTTAGAAGCATTAGTCGGCCGTGAGCTACCGAAACTTGAAAAGCCAGAAAATATTCTTGGTATTCAAGGTCAGGTATGGAGTGAAACTATCCGTACTGAAGATCAAGTATTACGTATGGTATTCCCGCGTATCCTTGCCGTTGCTGAGCGCGCTTGGCACAAAGCAAGCTGGGAAGGCAGTCAAATTGAACCAAAGGCATTTGCGAAAGACTGGCACACTTATGCAGCTGCATTAAGTGTAAAAGAGCTAGCTAAACTTGAGCGTGATGGTGTGAATGTCAATTTACCTGTACCAGGTGCAAAAGTAGTAAATGGTCAGCTAGTGGCTAACTCTGCGTTCCCACATTTAGTGATCCAATATAGTACAGATGGCGGCCAATCTTGGTCAGAGTACACCTCACCTGTTTCTGTAAGTGGTAAAAATGCGGTGAAATTACGCACAACATTAAACGGCAAAAAGTTTAGCCGTATTACGCAGTTAACACTTTAGTAAAGACTGAAACTTATCAGCAGGATTAAAAAAGGGCTTAAAAGGCCCTTTTTTAATTAGCTGGTAAGGCTAGTAATAGAACAAATTTTAACGTAAAGTAAAATGTCAGCGCTGTCATTTTTGTTTACATGATGTAAAAAGCTGAAAAGATTTTATGGCATTGTGCCAATCTGACATAATTAAAATCACACAACGAGTAGAAGTTTATGGAAGCAACTGTGTCAAATTCAACGACGACTAAAAGCAATGCCATTCCTTTGGCTATCGTTGCGGCGATGTTCTTTATTCTGGGTTTCGTTACCTGGTTGAATGGTTCATTAATGCCGTATCTAAAGCAACTTTTTGATCTGACACCTATTCAGGCGTCTTTGATCTTATTCTCTTTTTATATTGCAGTGACATTTACTGCTATCCCATCGGCAAAATTCGTTAAGAAAGTGGGATACAAAAACGGTATGGCCATCAGTATCGGTATGATGATGGCAACAGCTCTGCTATATATCCCTGCAGCTAAAACTCAGGTGTTTGCGTTGTTCCTGGTGGCGCAGTTTACTATGGGTATCGCGCAAACTATTTTACAAACCGCAGTTAACCCTTACGTAGTGCGTTTAGGCCCTGAAGAGTCTGCAGCGGCGCGTGTAAGTATCATGGGTATTCTTAACAAGTTTGCAGGTGTTATTGCGCCATTAGCATTCACCGCACTTGTATTAGGCGGTTTTAGTGAAGCTGCTTCAAGCGCGCCTTTATCTCAAGTTGAAAAAGATGCTATGGCAGGCAACTTAGTGATGCCTTACCTAGGTCTTGCTGCATTTATTGGTCTGTTTGCTGTAGGTATCAAATTTGCACCACTTCCTGAAATTGAAGAAGAAAATGAAGATAAATCTGCGGGTACAGTGAAAGAAGCTTTAGCGCACCCTAATCTAGCGTTAGGTGTTGTTGCATTGTTTTTATACGTAGCGGCTGAAGTAATTGCAGGTGATACGGTTGGTTCATTTGCACTGACTTTAGGTGTCGCGAATTATAGTGTGATGACTTCATATACTATGGCATTTATGGTAACAGGCTATGTACTAGGTATTCTTTTAATTCCTCGCTTTATCTCGCAACAAGCTGCGTTGACAGCATCAGGTATTTTAGGTTTGGCACTGACTTTTGGTATTGCTTTTGTCGATCCAACTGCCACTTTAAACGTTCCGACGTTTGGTGAAATGCCAGTAGCAGTATTCTTCTTAGCACTATGTGGCCTTGCAAATGCAATCATGTGGCCGGCAATTTGGCCATTAGCTTTGTCTGGACTTGGCAAGCTAACTAGTGTAGCTTCTGGTTTATTAGTTATGGGTATTGCTGGTGGTGCTTTTGGTCCACTTTTCCTAGGTTTAGCAAAAGGTTCTGAAGCAACGGTTGCATCTAGCCAAACGGCATACCTGGTATTATTACCATGTTACCTATTTATCCTCTTCTATGCCCTGAAGGGTCATAAAATGAGAAGTTGGAAGTAAAGCATTTCTATCTAAAAGTAGAAATAATCCCGTGTGTAATGCCACCGCAAGGTGGCATTTTTTTGTCTAAAATTTACTCGTAACATCCTTAGTACTTTCAACACCCTAGCCGAAACCCATCAACGATGGAACTTCACTAGCGCTGTTTCAGATTCCAGCACGATGCGATATGCGGTATAATTCGCGCCTTTTTTCTATTGGGGCAATTTACATGAACGCGTTAAAAGCGGAACGAGCACTGTTTTCCTATCCCAAATATTGGGCGGAATGTTATGGCAATGCACCTTTTCTTCCGACAACTCGACAAGAGATGGACGAACTAGGCTGGGATAGCTGTGACATTGTGTTAGTAACCGGTGATGCGTATGTAGATCACCCTAGCTTCGGAATGGCTGTCATTGGTCGTGTGCTAGAAGCACAAGGTTTTAGAGTCGGCATTATTGCGCAGCCCGATTGGTCAAATAAAGATGCCTTTATGTCACTGGGTAAACCAAACTTATTCTTTGGTGTAACCGCTGGCAACATGGACTCGATGATCAACCGTTATACGGCTGAAAAACGTATGCGTCACGATGACGCTTACACGCCGGGTAATGTCGGTGGTAAACGTCCAGACAGAGCGGTTGTAGTATATAGCCAACGCTGTCGCGAAGCTTATAAAGATGTACCTCTGGTAATTGGCGGTATTGAAGCCAGCTTACGCCGTATTGCTCACTACGATTATTGGCAAGAAAAAGTGCGTCGTAGCATCATCTTTGATGCTAAGGCTGACATACTCATCTACGGTAATGCTGAGCGTCCATTAGTTGAAGTGGCACATCGTATTGCAGCGGGTGATGACATTAGCCAGATCCAGAATATTCGCGGTACAGCGGTTATCCGTAAAGAGCCGTTAGATGGCTGGCGCGGGAGTGATTCAACTGCAATCGATAAAGTGGGCAAAATCGACCCAATTCCAAACCCATATGGCGCTGATGATGTGGGCTGTAGTAAATCTGAGTTTGCTAAAGCGGGCATAGATTTAAAAGCCGAAGAAGCTAAACCTATTGTGGTTCAACCGCCCAAATTAAAACCATGGGAAAAAGCCTACGTAAAACTTCCGGCGTTTGAGCAAGTAAGCGTGAATAAGCCGCTTTATGCTCATGCTTCACGTATTTTGCACCAAGAAACTAACCCAGGCTGTGCTCGTGCGTTATATCAGCGTCACGGTGACCGTTATGTATGGGTGAACCCACCTGCGTTTCCTTTAGAAACTGAAGAAATGGATATGGTGTTTGGTTTGCCATACCAGCGTGTGCCTCACCCAAAATATGGCAATGAAAAGATCCCTGCCTACGACATGATCAAAACTTCGGTAAATATCATGCGGGGGTGTTTTGGAGGTTGTAGTTTCTGCTCTATCACAGAGCATGAAGGACGCATTATTCAAAGTCGTTCAGAAGAGTCGATTTTAGATGAAATTGAACAAATTCGTGACAAAGTGCCTGGCTTTACTGGTGTTATCTCAGACTTAGGTGGCCCAACAGCTAACATGTATAAGCTGCGTTGTAAGAGCAAAAAGGCTGAGAGTACCTGTCGACGTTTATCCTGCGTGTTCCCTGATATTTGTAAGCATATGGATACCGATCACACGCCAACGATTAACTTGTATCGTAAAGCGCGTGATGTGAAAGGCATCAAAAAAATCCTCATTGCATCTGGTGTACGTTATGACTTAGCAATTGAAGATCCTCGCTATGTAAAAGAGCTGGTATCACACCATGTTGGCGGCTATTTGAAAATTGCGCCTGAACATACCGAATCTGGTCCGCTTTCAAAGATGATGAAACCGGGTATGGGGGCATATGACAAGTTTAAGGAGTTGTTTGATAAGTACTCTAAAGAAGCCGGTAAAAAGCAGTATTTGATCCCATATTTTATTTCGGCTCACCCAGGTACGACCGACGAAGATATGGTGAACATGGCGCTGTGGCTAAAAGCCCATGATTTTAAACTTGACCAAGTTCAAAACTTTTACCCGTCTCCTATGGCAAATGCGACCACGATTTACCATACAGAGATGAACTCGCTGCGTAATATAAAGAACAACAAAGAAGTGGTGAGTGTGCCGAAAGGGGCAAGACAACGTCGCTTACACAAAGCCATTTTGCGTTACCATGATCCTGCAGGCTGGCCGATGATCCGAGAAGCCTTACGTAAAATGGGTAAGGCAAATCTAATCGGTGGTGGACCGAATTGTTTGGTGCCAGACGAAACCAGACAAGAAAAAGCGCAGCGTGGCAAAAAAGGCACAGGTAATGGGCAGCAAGCTCGCAAGGGCGGCAAACCAGCTCTGACACGTCATACCGGGTTTAGTCAGTTTAAAAAGGCCAATACTAAGCCGAAAGTTGGAGCGAATAAGCAAAGAGCCAATAAGTCTAAATAGTAGGTATAATCAAAAAAGCTGTCGTAAGACAGCTTTTTTGTAACTAAAAGAAGGGAGGTCGTGAGGCTTATTTAAATGTAGCTAGCAATTGCAGTAGATTTTGGATCTTAAACACCACGGCTTTTAATTTCTCTTCGTCTAAATTTTCCATTTTGCTGAGTGCTTCAACGTCTGCGGCTGTATCAAGTACATAAGGCTTGAAGCGTTTTGCTTCAAAATCAAAGCCCGCATTTTTATCGAATAGTGCGGTGAATTTTCCATGCCCTTGTTGCTGCAATTCATCTAATTTTTTATCTGCATCAAGTGCCTGACGGTAAACGACTTTTAGATTTTCATTGAGTTTTTCAATAACAGCTTGCATGTTTTTCCTAAAGTTGTCGGTAAATCGGCCGATAGTGTACGAGGATTCAATTAAAAAGTCAGGTACATGCTTATGAATATTTCAGGAGGTTCTTTACCTGTAATGTCTGATGCTGGTGAGGGCGGTAAAGTAGTGAGTGCTGCTTTAGCCAAAAAGCAGCAGCAGGTAGAAGGTAAAGCGGCACTTGCTCTGATTGATGCTGCAAGTACTAGTTCGGCAGCTCAGAGTCCAGCACAATCAACCACAGCAACTTTGGGCAATAATATTAACGTGTACGTTTAATCGTTCGCGATTGGTATTAGCCCAGCTGTAAATCAATCGGTGTCTTACTTGTTTTGCCACCGATTTCTCTCACTAATTTGGGTACTAAGAACCCAGGAAGTTCAGCAAGCATACCCGCCATCAAGCTAAGCGCAGCTTCTTCAGAAATATCAAAATGACTGGCACCTTCTACTTTGTCTAGTAAGTGTAGGTAATAAGGCAGAATATCCGCCTCAAATAGTCGTTCGCTCAGTGCTACTTGCGCTTCTACAGTGTCATTTATCCCTTTTAACAAAACCGCTTGGTTAAGTAGCGTAACATTGGCTTGTTTAAGCATTTGCATGGCGCTTTCAAAATCATCGTCAATCTCGTTGCCGTGATTAATATGGTTCACAAAGATGATTTTTAGCGGACTCGCTTTAAATCGCTCGCATAACTCAGGCGTAATACGTGCAGGGATCACCACAGGCAAGCGGCTATGAATACGCAGGCGTTTAATTTGTGGCAGTTGCTCTAACTGTTCTAAAAACCAACTAATGGCGTTGTCTTTGGCCATTAATGGATCACCGCCACTTAAAATGATTTCATTCACATGCGTGTGATTTTTTAAGTACTCAACCACTTCGAGCAAAGCCTGTTTATTTACCTGGTTATCTTGATAAGGAAAGTGACGCCTAAAGCAGTATCGGCAATTCACTGCACAGCCGGTTTTAAACATCACCAACACACGAGAGCGATACTTATGCAATAAACCAGGTATGGCACTTTGCTGCTCTTCGAGAGGGTCTTTGTTGTAGCCGATCTGAGTAATAAATTCTTGGTGCTGAGGTAGCACTTGCAGTAATAGGGGGTCATTCGGATCGCCAAAACGCATCTTCTTTATAAATGGCAGTGGCACACGCATCGGGAATAAACGACGCGCTTCTAGGTCTTTTTCGCTGAAATGACCGTCGATGCCAAGCATTTTTACTAGAGTTTTTGGGCAAGTGACCACATTTGCCAATTCTTTTTGCCAGTTACTATGCAAATTTACTTCATTTGTTTGTATCATTAGCAGGTTTATTACTCGATAAAAGAAGATTAGAGGATACCGATGGCGAATTATAGCACCAACGAGTTCAAGGGCGGCCTAAAAATTATGATCGATGGCGAGCCGTGCACCATCTTAGAAAATGAAATGGTTAAGCCGGGTAAAGGCCAAGCGTTCAACCGCGTTAAGATCCGTAAACTGATCTCAGGTAAAGTACTTGAGAAGACATTCAAGTCTGGTGATTCAGTAGAAGGTGCTGACGTAATGGAAACTGAGCTAGCTTACCTATACACAGACGGTGAGTTCTGGCATTTCATGAACAATGACACATTTGAGCAGATCGCTGCTGACGAAAAAGCAATGGGCGACAACGTAAAATGGTTAGTTGAAAATGACGTATGTACAATTACACTTTGGAACGGTAACCCAATCGCGGTAACACCACCAAACTTCGTAGAGCTAGAGATCACAGATACTGATCCTGGTCTTAAAGGTGACACTGCGGGTACAGGTGGTAAGCCTGCAACTCTCACTACAGGTGCTGTAGTACGTGTGCCACTATTCGTTCAAATCGGCGAAGTAGTGAAAGTAGATACGCGTAGCGGTGAATACGTAGGTCGAGTGAAGTAATTTCTAGTTATTTCTGAGACCAAAAAATCCCAGCTTATGCTGGGATTTTTTATGGTTAAAATGAATTTTTGAAAGAGTTGGATAGTATGTCTGAAATTAACTGGGCACCGAGTGCGGATCTTCAAACACTCAAACAGCGTGCGGTAATTATCGCGAAAATTCGCCAATTCTTTGCACAGCGCGATGTGATGGAAGTCGAAACGCCAAGCTTATCGGCTGCCAGTGTGACAGACGTTCATCTAGCGACTTTTGTGACTGAGTTTGTGGGCCCTGGTAATGCCGAAGGTTTGCCTTTATACATGCAAACCTCTCCTGAGTTTGCCATGAAGCGCTTACTTGCCGCAGGCAGTGGCGCAATTTATCAATTAGCCAAAGCATTTCGTAATGAAGAGTCGGGTCGTCATCATAATCCTGAGTTCACTATGTTGGAATGGTATCGCCCGGGGTTTGATGAATTTGATTTAATGAGCGAAATTGATGAGCTGATGCAGCTTATTTTAAACTGCAAAAAAGCCAGCTCTGTGAGTTATCAACAAGTCTTTATAGATGTATTAGGGCTAGACCCGCTTGAAGCAACCCTAAGCGAGCTACAGCAGCTCGCAACTGAAAAAGGCTATGGCGATATTGCCGCAAACGAAACTCATAAAGACACGCTTCTACAGTTGCTATTCTGCATGGAAGTCGAGCCTAAAATTGGCATTGAAGCGCCTTGTTTTGTATATCACTTTCCGGCCTCACAAGCGGCCTTAGCGCAATTAAATCCGGATGACACACGGGTAGCAGGGCGCTTTGAGCTGTATTTTAAAGGCATGGAATTGGCCAATGGCTTTAATGAACTCACGGATAGCAAAGAGCAAGCAGTTCGTTTTGCGGAAGATAACCAGCTCAGAGTGCAAATGGGCTTGCCAGAAGTGGCAGTAGATGAACGCTTTTTAGCGGCGCTCGCGCATGGTTTGCCGCAATGTTCGGGTGTCGCGCTAGGCATTGACAGGTTAGTAATGCTAGCGACGGGCAAGTCGTCAATTAAAGAGGTGATTGCCTTTGATGTCACACGTGCCTAACACATGTGACACCTTACTTTAATCATCTCACGAAGCGACGTAATTCGTTTTGCGTCGTTTGTGTGAGTTTTTGAGCTTGTTGGCACTGCTCTGAAGCGGCATCAATTTGCTGTTTTGCCTGTTGCGCAAGTTCAACAATATTGAGTACAGTTTGATGGGTGTGGTTTTGTGTTGTTTCAAGTTGATGTACTGCACTCACTATCTCTTCGAGTTGAGTTTGGTTATGCTCAAAGTCACTGCACATGTTGGTAAAGCCGCCTGACGTTTCACTGATGGCTTTCTCAGCCGAGCTTGAATGACTGATCAACTGTTGTGACTCTTGATGTGTCTCACCAACTAACACATCCATTTGGTTGATGAAGTCGCTGATCTGACGCGTCGCATCGTTTACTTTAACTGATAGGTTTCTAACCTCATCGGCAACCACCGCAAAACCTCGACCAGCTTCACCAGCACGTGCAGCTTCAATTGCAGCATTCAGCGCCAGCAAATTAGTTTGGTCCGAAAACTCTTCAACCATCTTGAGAATGCTACGTATGTTGTCACTGTTCTCCTTTAGTCCTGCAACAGTATTGGCGAAATTGCCAAGTAATTGCGTGATGTGCTGAATCTCACCGACTAAAGTAGACAAAGACTGCGATGAACCACGCACAAAGTGCAGGCTTTCGGTATTAGCTTGATATACATGATCGGTATTACCCACAATACTTTGTAAGCTATGGGTCACTTGGTCGCTGGCGGCAATGATAGAATCACTGCTCGAAATCTGTTGAGCACCCAATTCAGAGGTCTGCTGCATAGAGCGAGTGACTTCTTGGTTAGAGTGTGCTGCGACTTCAGCACTATGATAAGTGGTGTTGAGTAGTTCACTTAAGCGGCTGGTAAAGTGATTGTATTGCTCACTGACTTCACGGAACTCGTCGTAAGTAAATTGCGGTAACTTCGCCTCTAAATTACCATCGTCTCTATTTATTTGTTCTAACGTATCGCGCATGGCTTTGATTGGACGCACGATAAGAAAACGCATATAAAATAGCGTGAAGATAAATCCACCGATGGCGCCAAGAGCCATTAACCAAAATAGTCCTGTGCCTTGTTTGTCTTCAGTTAATTCTGCATACAGCCAAAATAAAGTAACGAGCTGCAAAGCAAATAAAAAGCTCAGGTTGCCGAAAATTTTTCTCGACAGAGTAAAAAAGAAACTCTGTTCAATTTGATTATATAAACTCATGTATAGACTCATATTTTGGCTCTTGATTTGCCAATTTCTTTTAATTTTAGAACATACTAGAGATTTCTTGCATTATCGCGACAAAATCATTTTAGCGTAGCACGGGTAATTACTAAAAATACCATCTACGCCTAAGTTCTGCATTTCTTCTATTTCTTGTTGTTTATCGACCGTATAGGTCATCACCTTTAGGTCTCTTTGCTTGGCATCTGCCACAAACTCATGGTTAATAAAGTTCTTATCTAAATGCACACTGTAGGCATGCAGGTTTTCTGCAAAATAGGCATAATTAAGCGGGATAGAGGCGGTTAACGCGCCTATTTTAACCCAAGGCAGATTTTGCTTAAGCCATTTTAGCTGGTGGTGATCAAACGAGGAAAGTAAAAGCTGTTCACGCTCAATAATGCCCTCAGCCACGCTTTTTTCGAGGATTTGAACCAGTTTATCTAAACCAAAGGTGTGTTTAAGCTCTAGGTTGATTTGAGTTTGTGTACCAATCAGCTCGAGTACCTGTTGTAAATTAAGGACGTGTTGACCCTCTCCAGCATCAAGCTTACTGATTTCTGAAAATGGTGTATCAACCACTCGGCCATTACCATTGGTTGTGCGGTCTAACCAAGAGTCATGAATGATCACAAAGTCATCGGCGCAACTTTGTACGTCGAGTTCAATGCCATCAATTTGTGCTTGCAAAGCCGCTGTAATGGCAGAAGCTGTATTTTCAGGGTAGTTACCACTGGCACCTCGGTGCGCAAAGATCTGCATTAGGCTTTTTTCCTTGTGATTGACCAAGTTTCAAAACAGGCTGCACTAACAACCAGCAAACCACCTATTAAAGTCATCATATTTGGCTGTTCTGACAATAGCATAAAAGCCAATACGGTGCCGTACAAGGGTTGTAAACAAGAAATTAACCCGGCTGTTGTTGCAGATAAGAATCTTAAACTGCTGGCAAATAGCGCATGCGGCGCTGCGGTAAAAATAATACCTGCTAATAACAGTAACCATATATCTTGTTCGGGTAAATCTGTCGGACCAACATCAACGAAAGCACATAGCATTAAACTCGCCACTATAGTTTGATAAAGCATAGTCTGAGGGCCGCTATAAGTTGAGAAATATTGCTTTTGTAGCAGGTTTCTTAACGCAAATAACAACCCTGAGAAAATGCCTGTGACTATGCCTAATGTGACGTCATTGCCTAAGTTTGCCTCTGGTACGAGCAAGTAAATCCCGAATAAAACCGTCACAGCACTGATGATATCTTTGTTTTTAAGCTTCTGTTTACTAAAAAAGGGTTCTAGAAATACGGTAATCACCGGATAGGTAAAGAAAGCGATAATGCCTGTCGCAATGCCTGCTAATTGCATACCTGCAAAGTAGGTAACCCAGTGCAAGCCAACGACAATACCTAAAATTATTGCGATGCCGTAATCTTTTTTGTGATTAAGGGCGATGGCTTTGCCTTGAAACTTGAGTAAGCAAACTAGGGCAATAAAGGCGATGGCTGTACGGTATACCGTAATATCAAGCGCTGATAAGGCAATGAGTTTAGAAAATAATGCAGTACCACCGAACAGCAGTACGGCAGTATGGAGCTGAATAAGTGCAGATTGTTCTGAGCGCATGAGTGTGTCGTGTTGTCTTTTTTTTGAGTCTATCATTGATGACACTTGTCACTAAACAAATTATGAATAGCAGTTAGTCTATGTAAGTATATGTACCTATTATGTTTTCGAGTACGACTACAATAACAGACTGACCCAGAACTGGAATGAACATGCTGAACAAGCCCCACAATATGGCATTAGCCCACCCCAATAAAAAGTTTTGGAATTGGGGGCCACTATTTTTCTCAAGCTTTTTCTTTTTTCCTTTACTGACTAATTGGCAGTCGTTATCAGTGGGTGATATTACGGCGCAGCTAGCTATCTATGCGTTTTTTGTTTTTTTATATGGTATTGCTTTGTATAAGAAAGGTGAGTCAGTAACACCCAGTCTAGCTGCCATGGCTTTACTCTGCTGCTTAGGTACTTACGTAACCTATGGCACTCACTCCCTATTTGGCTTTATTGGCTTCTTTTGTGGTTTTAATTATCGCCGAAAGCAAAGCTTTATGATGATGGCAGCATTGCTGGTGGTTATTTTTATTAGTGCATTTTTATTTGTGCCTGTGAAATCACTGTATTTCGTCTCTCCAGCAGCGATTGTCAGTATCGGTTTGTTTATCTTTGGCATGATGGAGCAAAGAGAGCGACTCTATCGTGATCAACAAGCCAAAGACCAGCAACAAATTGAGCAGTTGGGAGCAATTGCTGAGCGAGAACGTATTGCTCGAGACTTACATGATTTACTAGGCCATTCACTGTCATCAATTGCGCTAAAAGCAGAGTTGGCGAGTAAGCTCACAGCGGCTGGAGCAAATGAACAAGCTTCACAAGAATCGGAGCAGGTGGCGCAATTAGCCCGAGACTTATTAAGCGAGGTTCGACAAGCCGTTTCTGGTTTAAAACAAGTGGGGCTATATGCGCAGATTGATGTATTAATCGCACGTTTGCAAGATGCAGGCTTTATTGTCGAGCAATCAATTGATCGGGTCGTGTTAATTGCAGAACAAGAATCTAATTTGTGTTTTATTTTTAAAGAAGCGGTGACCAATATTATCCGCCATAGCAAAGGAAAGCATGTTAAATTACAATTAAGTTCCCATAATGGGGTTGCAAAGGTGCTTATTAAAGACGATGGTATCGTTAAAAAGTATCAGTGTGGCAATGGCGTTGAAGGGATCAAAGACAGGGTTACGACATTGCAAGGTCGGTGTGATATCAACACAGACTCAGGTATGGCCATCAACATTCAGTTTAAGGAGCACATTGCATGATCAAAGTATTAGTCGTCGAAGACCAAGGGTTAGTACGAGGTGCCATTAGCGCCTTGTTAGGATTAGATGTGCAAATAGAAGTGATTGCACAAGCTCAAGATGGATTAGAAGGGTTAAATGCGCTTCAAGCGCATGATATCGACATTGTGCTCACTGATATTGAAATGCCAAACATGACTGGACTTGAACTTGCTGAGCAAGTCATAGAAGACTACCCGAATAGTAAAGTGGTCATAATGACGACTTTTTCAAGGGCGGGATATATTAGACGTGCCATGGCCATGGGGGTGAAAGGGTTTGTGCTTAAAGAAGCCCCCAGTGAGTATTTGGTCAATACCCTGAAAAAAGTCATGGTAGGGCAAAAAGTCATTGATCCTGAATTGGCGATGAGTGCGTTAGAAGACAATGATCCTCTCACTGAGAAAGAGCGTAAAGCACTACGTTTTGCCAGTGAAGGGTTAAAAACCACTGAAATTGCACAGAAATTGTTTTTGAGTGAAGGCACAATAAGAAATTATTTATCAGAAGCGATTGCGAAACTAAACGCAACAAATCGAGTTGATGCGGCCCGAATAGCTAAACAAAAAGGCTGGCTGTAATTTAACCAGCCATGTAGACTATTGCAAAAGACTAAATATTTGTAATGTAGAGTAATATACTTACTCTATTAATTTGCTTTAAAATCATATTTTTAAATATTAGACTCATCCTAATTTCCTAGTTTAAAATAAGTGGATTATGCAAGAGCTACATTTCGCGATGCCAATAATGTCGTTAACAGCGATTATTTCTGCTGGTGTGATGACCCTTAATTGGTTCATGTATCAGAGCGCTAATGGCGTTAAGCAATGGATGTACTCTATGCAGTTGATGGCACTGACCTGTTTGCTGTTAATTGGAATTAGCTACCAGCCAGAAACGATTACTTTTGCAGCCCTTATTTGTCTATTCGCGACTTTCTACTTCTTTGTTTCAGGCACAGAAAAATTCTTTAAAGTGTCACACTCTCCAAAACTATGGCTCGCGATAGGTGTGGTGTATTTTGGACTCACAATCTGGTTTAGCTTTATAGATTCAAACAGAGCAATGCGTTATATCGCTTCATATTCTTTGGTATCAATCGCCATGGGGTTGTCCATTCGTTCATTGATGATTTGCACACCTAGCCAACATCAGCGCACTAATTTGTCGCGTTGGGGCTTTTTGGTTTCATGCTTGTGTGTGTTTGCCGTTTTATCTATTCATTTATTAACATTAGATGCACAGCCTGCGAGCGCAGCATTAATGAATTTAAATACCATTCAGGTGTTAGTGATTGCCGCCACGGTATGTTTGCCAATTATTTTATGTGTGGCGTTTAGCCTCTTATGTGGTGCACAGCAGCTTGAGAAAATGGCTGTTTTAGCGCAAAAGAATAACCAAGCCAGTTTATTAAAAGGGCGTTTCTTAACTATGCTCAGTCATGAACTCAGAACGCCTTTGAATGCCATTGTGGGTCACGCTGATATGTTAAAGCGTATACCCCGTGAACCGCAAAAACATGCGCAATTGTGTGATGTGATCAGTGAAGCTGCGCTTTCACTCTCAGATCTGGCAAATCAAGTGTTACTGCAAGCGAAGGGCGAGCAAGTCAGCGCTTTACTTAAGCCCACAAGTCTAGCCGAGCAAGCGCAAACTGTGCATGAATTACTTTTGCCACTTGCTAAAAACAAAGACTTAAACTTTAAACTGCGTATTGATGAACGCTTGAGTGGGCTTTACTTTCTAACAGATAAAGAATCTCTTCCATTGATCTTAAAGAACCTAGTGTCTAATGCGATTAAATACACAGACCATGGTGAGGTCGTTTTATCCGTCAGTATGCATGAGCAAAAAGCGCAAGCGGGCGACACTAAGCAAGTCGTGAGGTTCTCAGTTTCAGATACAGGCGTGGGCTTAAGTAAAAGCGCACTGGATTATATTTTCGAGCCTTTTGCGAGCAGCCAACTTGAGCATAACATCAGTAATAGTGCAGGTTTTGGTTTAAGTTTAAGTAAGCAACTTGTAGAAAACTTAGGTGGAGAATTAAAGGTGAACAGTGAACTAAGTAAAGGCACTGTTTTTACTTTTGATTTAGTTCTGTCCTGTTGTGAGACACCAGAGCGAAGAGTAGAGCAAAGTAACGTAAAGTCACCTGAACAGCTCGCATCTAATCGCATTCTTATTGTTGAAGACAACCTTTTGAATCAAGAGGTGCTTAAGCACTACTTACAAGATACCAAGATGCAGTGTGAGTACGTGAGAACGCTCAAAGCCGCCAGTGAGAGTATGGTTGATAATCAGTTTGATGTTATCTTACTCGATATGCATTTACCTGATGGCCACGGTTTAGAGTGGTGGCAAAATTTACAAAGCCAGTTTGAGCCAGCTCAGGCTCCGACAGTGATTGCATTGACAGGTGATGCTGATGAACAAGCACAACAAAGATATTTACAACAAGGCATTGCTTACTGTTTAGAAAAGCCGGTATCAGGCTCTACACTGTTATCCGTGCTGGAGCATGTGGGTACTGCACATACAACACAAATAAACCCTTTGCAGTTATTAGACGAAGCGTTAATACACCGTTTGAATCAGCAATTTGATAGTCACTTCTTAAATACGAAATTAATGTATTTAGCGGATACTTTTGATTACGAGTTTGCTCAGTTGCAAGGTTTAGCAGATATTCAAGCCATCGATCAGCTTGAAGTAAAATTACAGGCCTTAATACAAGAATGTATTGAGTTAGGTCTAAAAGCCCTCGCCCAAGCGCTTGAAGAAACCAATCAAGCCGTAAAGGCGAAGCAAGTAATTGATTGGCGCGCTTTACATCATTACGCAAAACAAAATGCGCTTGCGTTGCAAAATTATCAACAAAGGTTTGTTTCAGGTATAGGGAAATAGCCGGCTTTTGAGATTAGAAACTTTGCTATATTTTGTTTCTCTACAAAGTGCATGGAGCAATGAACACTGCTTTTTTGGTGAAATAGTAGCTAAATTGCATATATTACAGCACATTACGCTTCTACCAAAAAGTATTGCTTTTAAAGTTAAACCCTCATCTCTAAATATTACCTAAAAATCAACTTCTACATATTATTTCCATAATCATCTGAAATTGTTTTAATTTTGTGCATATTACACTGGATTACACCCTCCTTTATCATTAGAATTTCCCGCTCGACTTGCGTTGTGTTTAATTTAGGTAAATTTGGTTCTTGGGATGTTCTGTAAGCTATTAAAGTTAATGTTATTGCCGCTTTTGCTTTTAGCGAGTTCGGTGTGGGCAGTAGATATTCAAATATCTACGTTTGAAGACATAGATACCACAGTGCCTCGTGGCGGAGAAGTCAGATATAACATCGAGTTTACTAACAGCGAAGAAGACACAGCAGAAAATGTTGTGGTTGAGTTCTTCATTCCAGAAACAACCAATTTTGTCTCGAGCACCAGTAGCTGCCAAGTGCAAGCCTACTTTGATGCGGGAAAATCACGCAATAAATTACGATGTGAGATGGGAAGCATACGAGGGCGAACATCAGGCTCTTTGCAAATAACCATAATTACAACTGCTGCAACAGGCTTAACCATTGAACCTAGCGTACGTATTTCTGCAGATAATGAAGATCCTTCTAAATTACTAAACAACGAAGAAACGCAAAATACGTCAATCGTCGCAGGTGTTGATTTGGCTGTCACAACACTGACATCAGATCCATCGGATGTATACCTCAATCAAACTTACCAATATCGTGTTCAAGTTAAAAATAATGGGCCAGATGACGCTGCTAACGTGGTGTTAAAGCATACTTTGCCAAGCTTTGCACAGTGGAGCTCAGGAGGCAGCCAGACTTCAGGGTGGAGCTGTAGTCGAACGAACCAAGTGATCACTTGTACTAGAGGTGCCTTGTCATCTGGGCAGAGTGCTTCACTAAGCTTCGCATCAAGTGTGACACAACTGGGGAGTGGGGTAGTAACGGCGAGTTCCGCGATTTCAAGTGATACAGCTGAACTTGATAGCAGTAATAACAGTAAAACTGTGAATACAAGGCTAAAAGAGCATGCAGATCTTGCAGTATCTGTAGCGACAAAGATCCCAGGTTATTGGGGCATAGATCCAAATACGGCTCACAGTTATGAAATCACAGTTAGAAATTTAGGACCAAGCAAAGCATTAAAACCTATTATGACGTTCACTTTGAAAGATGGCGTTACCTTTCAGGGTGTTACACCTGCGACTGGGTGGAGTTGTAATCGGAGCGGACAGCAAGTTTCTTGTAGAGCAACTTCTTTAGATATCAATGACAGCGATGTCATAGTTGTGCGTGCATTATCTCCTCAAGTTAAAGGCCAGTATGCCTCGACAGCTAAGATTGCTACTGATAGTAATGGTGGCTCTGTAGACCTAAATAGCCGTAATAATTCAGCGAATGGCACGATTAATGTTGTTGTTCCTCAGACTCTCAGTGTGAGCAAAACAATTGATGGGGGTAGAAGCTCTTTTGTAAGTGGTGAGCAATTTACCTTTAAGATTGCTGTGACCAATAGTGGAGATACGAAAGAGTTAATCAGCTTAGAAGATACGCTACCAAACCAAGTGGCTTTAATTTCTCCACTAAGTTCAGCCGTTACTTCAGATGACTTTAATTGTTCTGTGTCTGGCCAAAAAGTAACTTGCTTACCAAAAGTCGCATCAATAGCGAAAGATCAAACTAAGCAAGTTCAATTAACGGTTAAGGCTGTTTCAGTTGGGAATAGTATTACTAATACAGCTACTGTGACACCAAAGACAGGAGATGCTGCAACAGGCAGTGTTTCTTTTAATGTCGCCTCAAGCGCAGCGAAACTTGTGTTACAAAAGACCTCTAACTTGGCTTGGAATAATAAGAATTACATGGGCCAAACATTCAACTATTATCTGCAAGTTGAAAATACGGGAGCGGGCGCGGCGTCGAATGTTACGCTTCAAGATACGCTAAGCGACAGTTATACCCCGGTTAGCTTTATATCCCAACGCAATGTGAATGGTACATGGCAAACATCCAGTGATTGGGCATGTTCAATCACTTCGCCAACATTGAATTGTACTGCAAGTTCTATTGCGGCATATACCAAGACGCGTGTCGTATTAACGGTGAAAGCGCCTTTTAATGATAAGATCCCTCGTAATACTTTCTCTGTTGGATATGGTAGTAGTAACTATCAAACTTCATACACGGGTTGGGAATTTAAACCAATTAACCCTGTTAAATTAAGTGTTTCTAAAGCAAAGCGTGCGAAAGATACAAGGAATACTAAGTTAGTTGCTAAAGGAGCTTTGATAGAGAGTATTATTAAAGTAAAAAATAACGGCGAAGGTGCAACACAAGGCACATTAACACTTGAAGATGCACTAAAAAACGGGGAGCAGTATGTCAGTGCCAGTGGTAGTAACTGGTCGTGTACACATCGAGATCCATTAGCAAACGGGACTGGTGGCATTGTTTCTTGTGTGTTTAGTAATAAATTACAGTCCGGCACTCAAACCAATAAAGTGACCATTATCACTCGAGCTGTGGCTGAAGGTACATTAACTAACATTGCAACAGCCAAAGATGTGGGTGGTTCAGAGGTTAGTGCGCAAAGAACCAAATCTATTACAAGTTCGCAAACTGCGGATCTTGCAATATCAAAAATAGTCGATAAAGCATCACTGTCAGCAGCTGAGAACGAGCTTAATTATACGCTAACTGTGAGTAATCTTTCTGGTTCAAATATCACTGGAAACGATATTAAAATTAGTTCAAATACAGGCAAAGCGGCTGTTTTGATCACGGATGACTTTACCGCAACGTTTAAATCGAAATACGACAGTCAAGCAACCGCTATTCGCTTTCCTAGTAAAGTAACCAGTTCGCGCGGTAGTCAATTTAGCTGTCAAAGCAAAGAGACTGGTAGTTTTGAAAATACTAAGACACAGATCTTTTGTCACCTTGTCAAAAATGAAGTTTTTGTTGTAGGTGATCAAGTTCAAGTCCCAATTACCGTCGCGCGTCCATTTGTTTTGACTAATGGGCAGGTTATCAATAAAGCCTCAGTATCATCAAATACTCATTTGGACCTTGAAACGGCAAATAATACAGCCCAAGTTGCGAGTAATGTTGCAGCTAAGTTTGATGTTGCAGTCACACAAGTGAGCTATGCGCAAAATCCTGTAAGCACAGGCGATAACGCCATCATGACCATTGAGCTAGCTAACCTTGGGGCGAGTAAAGCGTCAGGTGTTGAGCTAGTTCATACATTTACCAAACCTGCAGTGAATACATTTACTTTTATTAGTAGCCGCTTTTCGAGAAGCGGACAAAGCAATGTCTGTCGTTTTAATTCTGCGGCGAATAGGTTGACTTGTAATATAGGGGAGCTGGCAAGTAACGAAGCGCAAACAGTGGTTGTGACAGTTTTACCAAAAAGTGCTTCTAATCGAATGGACTGGCGACTTGATGGAACATCTGTGATCAGTGCTGACAATATGCAGTTTGATAATTTATCGAGTAACAACAGTAAATCTCAGGCCTTGCAAGTAAAAACACGTACAGCAAACCTAAAAATTGAAAATAATGATATTGATGATCCGCTAGGCTGGTATCCAAATCCAAGGGGGTTCCCAGGTTCTCTTGATAACATTGTGGTGTATAAAGTTGATCTAGAATACTTGACTGATAACGATGGTAATACATCTGTTGCTAGCGGCGTAGGGTATGACTTTCAAGTGACCCCTAAGGGTGTCAATCAAACCCTTAAATTTTTATGTGATAGCGGTGCCAATAATACTTGCTCAGTGTCTCAAGCACGCTGTAGTAACACTGGTCAAAGTTTCACAGGGCAAACAACGTTTAGCTGTCAAGGACCAGAAAATAGTAGTGATAGCAGCTTAGAAGAGTATGAGCTTCGAGAAAATACAGCTGGCAATAACGCAATTTATACCCGCTATATGTTTTTTGAAGTGATTTCTCGCCCCTCGACTACCGGTGAAGTAGCAGAAACGTTGGCCACTATTTTCTCAAATGAAAAAGACAATGTATCTGCTAATAATAGCGAAGCTGAGAAAACCTCTATTCGGGTGGCTGTAGACTTATCCCTCACTAAAGAAGCATCTGTGCCTCAAGTTGCAGTGGGGAGTGAGTTTGAATATATCATCAAAGTAAGTAATGCTGGCCCGGGTGATAGCGCAGGCAACGTTGTTTATGACTATCTGCCAACTTACTTGAGCTTAAATGGTGCAGTCAGTACTTCTAAAGGGGTATGTACTACAAGTCGAGCTACCGCACCTAGCAGCAGCCAAGTAACTGACTTTATTCGTTGTGATATAGATCTGATTGCAATGAACGAAACGCCAATTGAAATTCGTGTTCCTGTTAAGCTTAATAGTATGCCGAGTGGCGAACAAGTCTTGAATGAAGCATGGATTGAAACAAAAGGCTTTGATACCAATAAGACGAATAATCGTAACTCTGCGACTACGCCTGTAGTCAAAGGTATTATCTCAGGTAAGGTATTTTTCGATTTACAAAATGATGGTGTATTTTCGAGTACAACAGACAGTGGGTTAGCAAATATTCAAATCTTATTGAATGGTAACCTAGATGCTGGTGGCAGTATCACGCAAAAAAGCGTGATGACGAACAGATCTGGTGAGTTTTCTTTTACTGATCTTGCTCCAGGCACTTATACACTCACACAACCTACCCAAACAGCCTTAAACCAATACCTAGATGGTAAAGATAGCCGTAGTGGTGAAGTTTTAACTAACAGTGAAAATAGCGATCTAATCTCAAATATCCGCCTTACAGCAGGTAGCTCATCATTAAATCATACATTTGCAGAGCGTGGCGCTGCATCAGTAAGTGGTTATGTTTGGGTTGATGAAAATGATAATGGCTTTAAAGAGGCTGTAGAAACTAGCGGTATCGAAAATGTCACCCTGACTTTAACTGGTACAGATATACACAGTAAAAGTGTGACTTTAACTACTCAAACCAATGCGCAAGGCTTTTACCTTATTGATGACTTTACTGGCGGCAATTACCGTCTGACACAAACTCAACCAAGCGAATACAATGATGGTTTAGAAAGTGAGGGTGGTGCTGTTATCGAGAATACGCGCGGCACAGATGTTATCCAGTTAGAAACGGTTACAAATAAAGCTAAGTTAGAAAATCGAAATTTTGCTGAATTATTAAAAGTACAGCCTGCGAGTTTATCGGGTCGTGTATTTGTAGATGCCAATGAAAACAATGTGTTTGATGGTGCAGAAGCTGGTATTCAGAATATTGTTATCCAATTAACAGGTACTGATCATACCGGTGCCACGGTTGATAAGCGTGAAACAACCGCCGCAGATGGCACTTATAGGTTTAGCGATATTCAGCCTAGTAATACCAGTGGTTATACATTGACGCAGCTATCACAAGATATTTTGGTCGCGAATTATGAAGATGGCGCAGAAAGTATCGCTTCATCTGTTGTCGCGCAACCCAGTGTGGGTGACAGCTTGAGTGTTAACCTTGCTTCAGGACAGACGCTATCAGAATATAACTTTGCCGAATTAACGCTTTCAAAAGAAGGTATTATCTCGGGTTACGTTTATATCGACAGTAATGATGACGGTATAAAAGCAAGCAAAGAGCAGCCACTAGAAAACGTACAGTTTACGCTTTCAGGCACTACCATCAGTGGTAAAACAATCAGTAATGTTCAGGTTGTGAGTAATGCCTCAGGCCGATTTGAATTCACTGGTCTTGAACCTAGTAACTCAGATGGCTACAAGGTGACACAAACACCACCGCAACACTATGTAGATGGTCTTGAGCGTTTTAACCGCATAGAAGTTGCAGGGTCTCGCGGCACAGATGAAATCACGAGAATTACATTAACACGTAAACAAACTCGTGAAGATCTGTATTTTGCTGAATTGATCCCTCCGACTAATAAAAAGATCGTGGCGAAAGTACTGCTGGATATTAATCAAAATGGCACTTTCAATGGTGAAGATACATGGCTACAAGGTGTTAATGTAACGCTTACTGGCACTAACGTGTTCGGTCAGCAGTTAAATATTACTCGTGCAACAGATCAAAATGGTGTTGTTGAATTTACTGAGTTACACCCTGCAAAAGTTGCTGCGCAATACACGCTAAAGCAAGCTGTTGTTGCTGAGTATGCGGATGGTAAAGACTATTTAAATAGCATCGAAGTAGCTGATCATAGCGTTGATAAAGTTGTGATCACGACACTAAATTCAACACCGACTGTATTATTTACTGAAAAACCGAAAATTGGTGATAGACAGGTATCTGGTCGCGTATTCCTAGACACGTTACAAGACGGTGAACTTGAAGTAGCAGAGCTAGACAAAGCGCTTGAAAACATCACAGTTACGCTGACTGGTAAAGATAAGTTCGGCCGAGCGGTGTCACTAACGCGTACCACAGATATCAATGGTCAGTACACGTTTGCAGACTTAACAGAAGCAAACAAAGATGGTTACAGCGTGACAGCAACACAGTCAGGTCTGACAAATCATTTAGACGGTAAAGACTACTTGATTGTTGGTGCAAGTCGCACTGAATCGCAAACTGCAAGCAATACGGTTGTAATTGATCTAACTGCTAATACACGCACCGCAACCGTTGACTTCACCGAGCAACTTGGCGCAATTGCTTATTCGATCTCAGGTCGTGTATTCTTAGACACGTTACAAGACGGTGAACTTGAAGATGCTGAGTTAGACAAAGCGCTTGAAAACATCACAGTGACCCTGACAGGTAAAGACAAGTTCGGTCGCGTGGTGTCACTTACACGCACCACAGATATCAATGGTCAGTACACGTTTGCAGACTTAACAGAAGCAAACAAAGGTGGTTATAGCGTGACAGCAACACAGTCAGGTCTGACAAATCATTTAGACGGTAAAGAGTACTTGATTGTTGGTGCAAATCGCACCGAATCGAAAACGGCAAGCAATACGGTTGTAATTGATCTAACTGCTAATACACGCTCAGCAACAGTGGACTTTACAGAGCAGCTAGGCACAATTCCTTATTCGATCTCAGGTCGCGTATTCCTTGATACCTTACAAGATGGTGAACTAGAAGCAGTTGAACTAGACAAAGCGCTTGAAAACATCACAGTGACCCTGACTGGTAAAGACAAGTTTGGTCGCGTGGTGTCACTAACGCGCACCACAGATATCAATGGTCAGTACACGTTTGCAGACTTAACAGAAGCAAACAAAGATGGTTACAGTGTGACAGCGACACAGTCAGGTCTGACAAATCATTTAGACGGTAAAGAGTACTTGATTGTTGGTGCAAATAGCACTGAATCGCAAACGGTAAGCAATACAGTTGTGGTTGATCTAACAGCGAATACACGCTCAGCAAGCGTGGACTTCACCGAGCAGCTAGGCACAATTCCTTATTCGATCTCCGGTCGCGTATTCCTAGACACGCTACAAGATGGTGAACTAGAAACCGCAGAACTAGATAAAGCGCTTGCAAACATCACGGTAACGCTCAACGGTAAAGACAAGTTTGGCCGAATGGTATCGCTTACTCGCAGTACAGACGTGAATGGTCAATATGTGTTTTCAGACTTAACTGAATCGAACGCTGATGGCTATAGTGTTAGTGCATCACCATCTGGTTTGAAGAACCATAAAGGTGGTAAAGATTACTTAATTAAAGGTAATGCAAAAAAAGCATCGAATACCCCGAACAGTACAGTCGTAGCTGTTCTTTCTGGCAGCACACGTAATGTAAGTGTTGATTTCACAGAACAGCTTGGCACGATCCCTTACACAATTTCTGGTCGTGTATTCCTAGACACGTTACAAGATGGTGAACTAGAAGCTGTTGAACTAGATAAAGCGCTTGAAAACATCACAGTGACCCTGACAGGTAAAGACAAGTTTGGTCGCGTGGTGTCACTCACGCGAACCACAGATGTTAATGGTCAATACGCGTTTGCAGATTTAACCGAAGCAAATAAAGATGGTTACTCTGTCGTTGCAACCTTCTCAGGCAATACAGCTCATGATAATGGTAAAGATTATCTGAACATAGGTGCAAATCGCACAGAGTCAAA